>JABMRO010000003.1 GCA_013202635.1 Planctomycetota bacterium | reverse complement strand
GTTTTTGTCGAAGCCAACTCGCAATCAGCCCAAGACCTTAAGCAGGCTCATGGTTATGTTGTACATTTGACAGGAAAAATAAGGAAGGATCATTATGTTACCGGTTACGAGGTTCTAACCCTGGAAGAAGGCGAAGAAATCTCAAAAGCGCTGAGTAACTGTCTTTTCGTGGCAACGGCCGTGGGAGGCCAAAATCTGAAAGCAGTCGCTTCCTTAGTAGGATTGGGATTCAAGAAACGAAAGAAGCCGCTTAATATTCTGGTCTGCGAGAACTGGCCCCACGCCGAAAGCGTACTGGCCCAAGCTTTACTGGATGTGGGATATTACAAAGAAAATTTTGCTTGTATCCGCTCTTCTGTAGAACGCATGGTCCACAGGACAAAAAATAGTGTTGATCTGGTCGCCGAAGGTGGTCAAACGCTTTACGCGGACAGTCGCACCTGGAAAGGAAAGAAACCTTGTATTGAAGGATTGATATTCAGTGACAACATTGAGGCCATCTATGCCCGTAAACTTTATACGAGTAATGCCGGTCACGCTGCGTTGGCATATCTGGGCAATCTTTCTGATTGTAAATTCATATATGAGGCTTTGGAAATACCAGGAATAAAAGAAAATTTGCTGGACATGTTGAATGTTGCTAAGGAAGCGTTGAGCCTGAAGAATTTAGAATTTAGAATTGAGAATTTAGAATTATGGAGGGCCAAGCTGGAACAGCACGTTGAGGATCTCATTACCTGGCGTTATTGCAATCGTGATTTGACTGATACAGTTGAGAGAGTTGCTCGTAATCCGTTGCGAAAGCTGGGAACCGAAGAACGGTTAGCTGGATTGGCACACTTATTGGAACACTATGCTCTTGTAACCAAACCTGTGAGTCGTGTTATTGGTGCTGCAATGCACTATCGTGATCCAGGAGATATGGAGAGTGTTAAACTTGGAGAGATAATCACTCAAAAAGGTCCAAGTGCAATTTTGGAGGATGTTTGTGGCTTCAGGAGACGAGAAAGATGTTACAAGGAATGCATCGAATTTTATAAGTATTATTCATAAGAGTCGAAATAATGGCAGTGGACGTTCTAATCTTGAATACGGCGGTGGCGGATTTACGAAGACCTGATTTTGAGTTTGCCGACAAACTGGTCGGAAAGGGCGGCCTGGCCAAATGCAGAACCGAGGACATGCCGGATTATTCTCAGCAGCAGTTGAGACAGTGGATAGAGCAGGGGCATGCTACCGCAGGCGGACCGGGCAACACGGCCCCGCTGATCGCGCGGACCGGTTTGAAGGTCGCTGTCGCAGCCAATCTCGGCAAGGGTGAGTACGACGGACTGGATGCCCAGGGCAGGTTCTTTCATGGCGTTATGACAGGCCACGGGATCGATATGTCACAGATCCACATCCATCCTGATCTGCACACGGGAACAACATTTATTCACAGCACATCAGGTGACGATCGAGGCGGTATTGCATATTTTCCCAACGCCAACAATGATTTTGATTTTGAAGTATTCAGACCGGCGGTCGAGAAGTTGCGACCGAAAATTGTCTACTATATGTATTCAGGCCTGTCCGACAGGGGCGATGCCAATGAAGGTCGGGATCTAGCCCAATTCATCAAGTGGTGCCGTGGCAAGGGCGCGGTGACAATTGTTGACAGCCATACTCTGACGGGCAATCCGCACGAGTTGATAGAAGCGGGCACCCCAATAAAAGAGTACCGACTCTTAGAGCCGTTGCTGCCTGAAGTCGACTTGTTCTTCACATCGTGTGACGAGGCAAAGCTGACGGAAAATACGCTCTGCGCGGGGCGCAACTGGAGCGATTTCACCGAGCAGCAAAACGATGAACACTGCCTCGAATTCTTGACCGAGAGATTCTGGTGCGATGACGGCAGAACAAGACTGTTCGGCGTTACCGTCAGCGACGGCGCATACGAGAAGCACATGTGCCCCGACGGGGCAGTTGGCGGCCCCAACAGAATCAAATCTAGGTTTATGGCCGGTGAGGTGGTCGACCTCGTCGGAGCAGGCGACTCTTTCAGGGCGGGGCTGCTGACATACATCGCCGCTCATCTGGATGAGTTCAGGGAAGGCTCCATGGATTTTGGGCAGGCCGCGCAGATGGGCAATCTATTCGCATCGCTCTTTATCAAGGCT
>JABMRO010000191.1 GCA_013202635.1 Planctomycetota bacterium | reverse complement strand
TTTCGACAATGTTGGCGGCGGGCTTGTTGCCAAGGGCGGCGGGCCGTTGAAAGGTTTCGCAATTGCCGGGGCCGACCGCAAGTTCGTCTGGGCGGATGCTAATATAGATGGCGATAAAGTTGTAGTGAGCAGTAATGAGGTTTCGGCGCCTGTTGCAGTGCGTTATGCCTGGGCGGATAATCCTGTATGCAATTTCTATAACGAGGAAGAGCTGCCGGCCTCTCCGTTCCGCACGGATAGCTGGCCCGGTGTTACCATTAACAGTAAATAAGGCTTCTGGATTGTCGCCTGTAAAGGCAATGGGATATGGGGAGTACAAGATGGTAAATAATACCGTTACCGCACCTAAGGGTTTTTTGGCGGTTGGATTGCATTGCGGCGTGAAGAAATCCGGTAAACCCGATTTAGGGCTGATTGTTTGCCCGACTGGGGTAAAAGCAGCGGCGGTTTTTACAACCAATAAGGTAGTCTCGGCGGCGGTACAGGTTTGCAAAAAGCACGTTAAAAGTGCGAGTATCTCGGCGGTGGTTGTCAATTCCGGTAACGCCAACACCTGCACAGGTAAGCAGGGCCTGGCTAACGCCGTAAGTATGTGCGGCGAGACCGCAAAGCAGATTGAAAGTGAACCTGGCAATGTGCTTGTTGCATCAACGGGTATTATCGGAGAGCAGTTGCCTATAGGGAAGCTTGTCTCCGGTATTTCGAAGGCGGCGGAAAAACTCTCAGCTTCATCCCAGGCGGGCCTGGATTTTGCGAAGGCGATAATGACAACCGACACCAGGGCGAAGCAAGCCGTCCGCCGGCTCGAAATATCGGGCGCTAAAGTAACGATAGCCGGGACGGTAAAGGGAGCCGGTATGATTGCGCCGAATATGGCTACGACACTTTGCTTTATTACTACGGACGCAGCTATAACAAAACCTTTACTGTCGAAGGCGTTAAAAGGAGCCATAGGCAATTCGCTGAACAGGCTTACTGTTGATGGCCATCAAAGCACGAATGATACTGCGATAATACTTGCTTCCGGGCTGGCGGGTAACCGGCCGATAGTAAGTCAGTGTCCACGGTATAAAAAATTCGCAAACGTGCTGGGCCTGTTATGTGATGATTTGGCAAGGCAGATGGCGCTCGATGCCGAAGGGGCAACGAGGATGTTTAAGGTGGTTATCAAAGGTGCGGCGACAAAAGCCGATGCCGCGAGGGCATGCAGGGCGGTTGCCGATTATCCGCTGGTAGAATGCGCAGTCAATGGAGGCGACCCCAACTGGGGCAGAATTATCTGTGCCGTTGGTTCGGCGTCTGTGAAATTGAATCCGGATAAGCTCTCGTGTAAGCTCGGTGATGTAACTGTATTTAGGAATGGTGCGCCGAGAAAGTTCGATGCAAAAAAGGCAAGTAAGGTTGTTTCACAAACCGAGCACACAATAACCGTGGATTTAGGGGCGGGCAAGGTAGGCGATTTTTGTTATGGCTGCGATTTAAGCGCCGGGTATGTCAAAATCAACGCTGATTACCACACTTGACAGGGGAATATAGGAGTACAGGCATTCGTACTTTTGCACTTTCTTTCTGAACTTATGCATTTTTGACCTATTTTTATTTTTCTCAAATATAATAAAGTTGAAAAGATAATCTATTTGGTTAAACTGCGGGGTAATTTTAAGTCTTTCGTTATAGCCGGGATAACAGTCAATTTCTTAAAGGAGTAAATAAAGTGAAAGTTATGAAAAGTACTCTTGGTTTTTTGGTGCCGATATTCGCATTTAGTGCGGCGGCAATGGCGGCGGAAGGTTCTGGATCGACTGAGCTGGCGGGTACGCCACTGAGCTGGTGGATTGCGCCGGTATCGTCGATATTGGCCCTGGGTTTTGCGTGGTATTTCTATAAGAAGGTGATGGAAGCGCCTGAAGGCACTGAAAAAATGATAAGCATTGCTAACCACGTCCGTGAAGGTGCCTATGCCTATTTGTTCAGACAATACAGCATTGTATCACTGGTGTTCTTGATATTGTTGATTATCTTAACAGTCTGCGCTTATCTGGGCGTTCAAAACCCGTTCGTTCCGGTAGCGTTTTTGACCGCTGGTTTCTTCAGTGCCTTTTCTGGTTTTTTGGGTATGAAGACCGCGACAAACGCCTCAGCCCGAACCGCTCAAAGTGCCAGCGAGGGTTTGAATCGCGGCCTGCAGGTTGCCTTTCGTTCGGGTGCGGTTATGGGCCTTGTAGTCGTCGGCTTCGGCCTGTTTAACATCACGATCTGGTATCTGATTCTTGACAAGCTCGTCTATACGACGGAACATATGAGAGAAGGCCTCGAATTCCTCGGGCTGACCCTGGTACCCAAGGGAATGCATCCCAGCTACAAGCTGGTGGAGATTACTACTACGATGATCACGTTTGCTATGGGCGCTTCGACTCAGGCATTGTTTGCTCGTGTTGGCGGCGGCATCTACACGAAAGCAGCCGATGTCGGAGCAGACCTGGTTGGCAAGGTCGAAGCCGGTATCCCGGAAGACGACCCGAGAAACCCGGCCACAATCGCCGATAACGTCGGTGACAATGTTGGCGATGTCGCCGGTATGGGTGCAGACCTGTTCGAGAGCTACTGCGGCTCAATACTCGCAGCGGCAGTACTTGGTGCCGCTTTGCCGCTCGCCGTGCTGGCACAAAAGGGGATGGATCCCTTGAAAGCTGTTCTTGCTCCAACGCTCGTTGCTGGTTTGGGGATTATTCTTTCTATCGTTGGAATCTTCCTCGTTCGGTGTAAGGAAAACGCAACGCAAAAAAATCTGTTGCATGCTCTACTGACGGGAACTCTCAGCAGTTCGGTCCTTATTATAATTGCCGTGGCGATAATGGCCAGCACAGGCTGGATTACCTGGGGCGTTTTCGGATCAGTCGTTGCCGGCCTGGTCGCAGGCGTCCTTATCGGACAATTTACGGAATACTACACCTCTGACGAATACAGCCCGACACGTGGCGTGGCCAAACAAACTGAAATGGGGGCCGCAACGACCATTATCGACGGCTTGGCAACAGGTATGTTTTCGGCAGGCCTGCCTGTAATAACGATTGTCATTGGTATTTTATGTGCTTTTGGTTTTGCCGGGGGTTTCTCAGAAATATCGATGGGTCTTTACGGTATCGGCTTTGCCGCAGTGGGAATGCTCTCCACGTTAGGCATTACTTTGGCAACCGACGC
>JABMRO010000190.1 GCA_013202635.1 Planctomycetota bacterium | reverse complement strand
TTCTACAGCAGTGACATAAAGTCGTCGCGGATGAAAGTGATTGCATGTTGAAGGAGGATTTCGTAGTGTATCCGGACTATGAAACAGAAATTATGGATTACACTCGTTACCTGTGTTGCTTATTGCATCGATACCCGTTTTCTTCAAAAGATGTACTGCAATTGTATGTCGAGCTGAGTGGATTGACAACTCTTTGGGTAAGCCAGCATGCCTTATAGCCTCTCGCCAGATACATTGCAGACTCTGAGTCGTTAAAAGTCCTCGGCGAAAGAAAGCACATGCCTGGTTTGGTATTTTCGCGACTAAGCTCTTAGAATCTAGACAATAGAGCTTTTGACGAATATCCACTCACAGCAATGAACTCATCAAGAATCTGTGTCTTTGCCGTTTTAGATGATTTACGATATCGTTGCCTTAGAGTAGTCATAACAGAATTCAGCGTCCCAAAGCACCGAATGACATCTATCTGCCGGAATCCAAATCCCGTCATCCCCCTGATTTTTATCATAGCGGAACCAATAGTAAGCCTTCAGGTCGCTGTCGGATTTCTCGTACCGAAATTCCGCCATAGTTCGTCTCAGTTTAACCTGCTGATCTAGGGCATCCTGAGATGAGTGTGTTGAAACTGATTCTGTTTTGGCGATGAATGAATTCAGTTTGTCTTGATTTTCTGCGTACCTGTCCAGCAACTCAAAGGCGGTTGGATGCTTTGATTTTGTATTGCTGGTAGCGGTTGTGGCCAAACATAATGAGGTGAAACCTACACAAATTAGTATTTTGATCACAACGGTTCTCTTTTTATTTTGCATTATATTACCTGCTACACCCGTGGCATACCTGGCTTCGGAACCGGCCGAATAGAGCCATCCCACGCGGCAATATCTGGAGGAGTCAGTTGGAGATCGGAATTGAGAATCTCATCCCATGTTACGTGTTTGCCGGTGTATGCTGACTCGCGCCCCATAATAGCGGTTAATGTCGATTCACACAAAAAGCGGGTGTCATTTACAATGAAGCCGCGTCGGAGTGCTGTGATAAAATCAATATGCTCCTGCAGGTGGCTCTCGTGCTGATCCGGGTGTTCCCTGAAAACCCTGGCATTTTCACCCGTGATCTGAGCTTTGCGGCCGACCAATGAAGCAAAGCCCTTCGTTCCAACAATCTCCTCTCCAATCTTCGCGTCCGTTCCTTTGATCTGGCGGCACATGCTGGTCATGCGAATACCATTTTCATATTCGAACTCAATTGTGAAGTGATCGTAGATATTGCCACCACGGTCTGTGTGATACTGTCGCCCACCCATCCCGTAAGCCTTGACTGGATGAGCCTGCATGATCCAGTTGCACCGGTCAAGGTTGTGGATGTGTTGCTCGACGATGTGGTCGCCGCAGAGCCAGTCAACATGGAACCAGTTGTGGAAATGGTAATCAGGAAGTGACATCCCGCTTTCACGTTCGCGATACCAGATATTGCCTGTATTGAAGTAGGCGTAAAGGGCCTTTACGTCCCCGAGTTCACCGTTATGAACGGCTCTGACAAGGTTGGCGTAATGAAAGACGTGGCGGCCGTTAAAGCCGGACAACAAACCGATATCCTTTTGACGCATCTTGTCCTCGAGGGCGAGTATTCGGCGCACGCCCGGCGGATCGGTGGCGCACGGTTTCTCCGCGAAGATATGTACGCCTTTCTTGACTGCGTATTCAATATGCTCCGGCCGGAAGCCTGGAGGCGTGCAAAGGAGGACGTAGTCAATACCGGAGTCGATCACTTTCTTATAGGCATCCAAACCCGCGAAGCAATGGCTGGGTTTCACTTTGAGGTTGTTTTGAACCGCTTTGTTGCCGCTTTTGAGTTTCGACAACCGAGCAAGACTCCTCTCGACCTTTGCCGTAAAAATGTCGCCCATAGCCACTAATTCAACATTCGGGCCGCGATCCTAATAATTCTGCTGAGCCAATTTATGTGGCTCTGGCCAATGATAATGGCACGACTGGAGTAAGCTACCACGATAATACTGAAGTAACTCTTTTAAATACATGGAAGGAATGGAGAATCGACCTGCAATTGTTTGCCGATCAAGGTATAGATCTTACTAACATTAAAAAGATTTCCATTGGTATTGGCGACAAGAGCAATCCACAGCCTGGTGGGACAGGTGTGATGTACTTTGATGATATTCGACTGTATCGCCCAATTCCAGAGTTATGATTCACACATTTCTTCGTCACCGGATACTTAATCCGATTAAACATAGAAAATTATCATGTAATATCGATATTTTCGCAAAAATCTACATTTATTCGGACTCGATA
>JABMRO010000189.1 GCA_013202635.1 Planctomycetota bacterium | reverse complement strand
TTTGGGTTATCCGCGGGTCATGCTTGGGTATTTCAATTATATACCTGGCTTCAACCCAGTGTTTGATGCCGGCCGCACCGGTCTTATCGGTTATCGCCACACCCACAGGACGATTAAGTAATTTTTTGGTATCGAAGCAGTTGTATATTTCCTCGTTTTTTAACAGGCCGTCCGCATGAATACCCGCCCGCGTAATATTGAAATCCCTTCCGACCAACGGATAGTTCCGGGGAATCTCAAAACCCAGCTCCTTTCCGGCATACTCAGCTAACTCGGTTATGGCCTCATAGTTGACGCCTTTAGTCATCCCCTTCAACTGGGCGTGCTCGACAACCATCACTTCGAGCGGCGGATTGCCCGTTCGCTCACCAACGCCGAACATCGCGGTGTTGGCGGCACAGCACCCGTAAAGCCACGCCGCCGCGGCGTTCACCTGAACCTTGTGGAAATCGTTATGGCCATGCCATTCGAGCCATTCGGACGGGATTCCAATCTGACGAAGACCATGGACAAGCTTCGGAACGCCCCGCGGCAGAGAAGCCTGGGCCCACGGCAGGCCGAACCCGAGTGTATCACAAAGCCGAATCTTGACCGGCTTATCATATTCTTTGGAAAGTTTCATCAACTCCTCGGCAAAAGGCAGAACAAAACCTTTATAATCGGCCCGCGTTATGTCCTCAAAGTGGCAACGCGGTATAACGTCGCTGTCTAACGCCGTTTTGACAATATCCAGATATGTGTTCATCGCCTGGGCCCGTGTCTTTCGCAACTTCAGGAATATATGATAGTCGCTCGCCGAGGTCAGAATACCGGTTTCGCCCAGCCCCATTTTCGAGACCAGCTTAAAATCATCGGGCACAGCCCTTATCCACCCTGTTATCTCGGGATACTTGTAATCCCGCTCTTTGCACAGCTTTATCGCCTCTCTGTCGCGCTTCGAATACAGGAAGAACTCACACTGGCGAATCAGTCCTGCCCCACCGTCTATCTCATGCAGCAAATCGTAAATCCTGAGTATTTGCTTCGGCTTATAAGGCGGCCGGGCCTGCTGGCCGTCGCGGAAGGTCGTATCCGTTATCCATATATTCTCCGGTATTTCGCAGGCAACTTTCTGCTTATCGAAGATTGTTTTGGGAAATTCGGTATACGGAAACGTCCCGCGAAACAGATTGGGTTTTCCCACATTTGCAAGTTTATGGTTCTTATTCAATTTTATCTATCTCCAATACATTCCCGGCTGACAGCAGTTCAACGAATGGTCTTTGCCTTGCATCTGGTTAGCAATACACATTACGCTTCACGAGATACGATAATAGCCGAGGTGGGATTCGAACCCACACGCCCATTACGGGCAGGGGATTTTAAGTCCCCAGCGTCTGCCATTCCGCCACTCGGCCGAAAGCAATAGGCTAACTTATCCGGGGAAATTTTGCAAATTGTTTCCCGAAAAAACTACCTGAATGCAAACATCCGGCAAAATCACAGGGCTTATCTTAACTTATTAATTATGACGGACTTGATGGAACTTTGATAAAATCAGACTCATCGCAGATTCAAGTGTCTTTGGTGAAAGATGGTTGAATAATGAGCACAAAGAAATCACCGAAGGACTTATTTCGAGACAGGCCGAAAACTGAATCGATAAAAAACATACTTGATTTTGTGTAGCAGAGATAGGTGGAATGGAATTAGAGGTAAAACCGTTATGGTGCACTTTGTTCAAACGATTCGAATAAATACCTAAAAAATTGAATGATGTCTCTACCATAAACACTTAAAAGGGCCAAAATAACACCCGCCAAGGTTGCTGTCAATAACCAAATAACAATATTCAAGAGCCGTTTTGCGGTGAATTTTATTATAGCCCAGTCAATACTTACTAAATTTTCGTGGATGAACTCATCCAACTCAACATATTTGTTGTACGCATCTTCATAAAGTTCAAGAGCTTTTTCAGGATCAGTAGTCTCTTTCTTCTTGGCTTTTCGAACATTACTTTTCGCTGATTTTTTAAGTTGACGATAAGATACATAAAACTCACCATTGGAAATCGTTGTTAGATCAACACGCCGACAATCTCGCTCAAATTTCTTCACACCATCATGATAGTACACGTTAAGATACTTAAAACAATCAAGAATGGCTCTTATGAGATGGCCTCTCGCTTTCCACAAATTATCTTTGATGAATTGGTCGTCTACAGAAGGTAGGTAACAACGGGCTATATGGTTGTTAAAAGATCTTATCTCATTTAAAATTGGCGCAGGATGATGTTCATAATTGGATTCAACTGTAGCTAATAGGGGCTTCAGGGTTTCGTTGTAACAGCCGTGGTAAAGAGCCAGCAGTTCGTTGTGGTGTTTTTGTATCACGTAGAAAGTAGTCTCTCCCTTCCAAAACCACTCGATGAAAAGTTCTCGCTTTCTCCCTAAATTCGGGCGATCTTTCTATTTATCTTTTTCGATGAGAGCAATCTTCTAAGAGCAATATAGACCGACCCTCTTCCAATTAATCGCTTGTCTTTGGGTACTGATAGGCGAAGTTTTTTGCCTATTTTCTTCTCAATGTGGGCATTGATTTTCTCCGAACTCATTTTAGAAATACTACTTACAGGTAAACCAGTAGTTTTCTCAATGTTTTTCTTGATTTTCTTTCCCAATACAAACATTGCTCATCCCTCTTATTAATAACTACTGCAAACAATGGTATTGTTATCTACAACGCTCTTGATAATTAACGATTCAGCTCTTTCAGGCAACACACCTCATCCTTAGTCTCTATATATGTTTCAAACACTCCTCCTTTGAAGCAACTCCTTGCGAAATGGTTGGATAGGACAGTGTTATCATCCTTGCCTTTACTGTATCTCACTATATTCTACACCAATATATCGTCTTGATACAAGGAAAAAATCACGAAAAAAGCTAAGAAAGTCAAGATGAAAATCAGGCTAAAAATATGCAAAAACATAGAAAACAGTTGTAACATTAGCAATATCCAAAACTTATGTTTGTTACTTTTTTTTATTATTCATTTATTCTACGAGCAATTCTTACGCACGTTCACCCAATTTGAGGCATTTGGTGAAAGATGGTCGAATGATGAGCACGAAAAAATCTAATGAAGGACTTTTTTCGAGACAGGCCGAAAATTGAATCGATAAAAAACATCCACTACCCGTTGTTTTACCCTCGCCGCAAATACTTGCCGGCCAAGCGCTTTTAGCTGTGGGTCGTCAGGCGATAATGAACTCGCCAGCGAAATGTTTTTTGCAGCGTCGGCCAATTTGCCCATTGCCAGATAAACAAAAGCCGAATCTCTCAAAGTGGGAATATGCTCGCTTCTGATATCGAGCGCATGGACAAAGAATTCCGCCGCATCACCATACTCACCTTTCATGGCCCTGATAGTCCCAAGGAAGTAATAGGCATCCGCATTGGCACTATCGATATCAACAGCACGCAACAAACAATGCATCGCATAATCGAGCTCACCAATTTTCATAAACATCGACCCCATAGAAACCAAAGTATCCGCATCCTCCGGAAAAGTTTCCAGCTCTGAAACCAAATAAGCTCTTGCTTTTGCCTCCTGCTCCTTCATTAACGCATACTGGGCCAGCCTGTAGCACGGCCCGGCAAGTGTATTGTCTTTTTGAAGCGCCCGACTGAACAGCTCCAATGCCCGTTTAAAATCGCGGTTGCTAAATGAAATTTCTCCAAGATAAAACAAGGCGGCCGCAAAATCCGGCTCAAGCTCAAGGATTCTGT
>JABMRO010000188.1 GCA_013202635.1 Planctomycetota bacterium | reverse complement strand
CCTCTACATTGTCGTCAAGAGTAGGACCCGTTGAAGTCACTGCAATTTTCATAAGAGTTCCTTTCTATGAGAGGCCGCACGTTCCAGTTGGACAGCTTTCATTGCCCCGTGCCGAAGATTTGTCGCCCTGTCCAACGGAGAAACCCGATAACATTTTTTGTAAATCCGAACTTCCGCAATCTTTACAAACATGTTTGGCCCTGGTCTTTCTTTTTTCTAAAAATTCCATCCTACGTCCACATTTGTTACACTTGTATTCAAATATTGGCATCGTCATATTTCCTTGTAAATTTTTTAAAGACCTTACCCGAAGCACAGTGTTCTTAAACATTGCATCGAACCCATATCTCAGTTGCTATACGAAATCGAGCACAGAAGACCTGAATCTACAGAAAAGGCCGGGGAGGGTATTTTGTGCTATGTAAATACACCATCTCTGCATGAACTCAGAAACATCTAAGAAAGAGAGATATGAAGTTATCTGTTTCTTATTCTTTGCTGCTTTTCTGGCTCTCGAGTTCTTCTATACGCTTTTTGATTCCGTCAAGGCTGTCTTCAAGATACTCGGCCTGACCTTTCAGGCCGTCCAGTTCCTGCTGAGCTGTTAAGTCTGGAGCAGACGGCGCACCGCCATAAGCGTATGGGTTCACAGCACCACCATAAGCATAAGGGCTCACGCCACCTCCCCAGGCAGGCATGCCGTATCCAGCTCCGGCCCAACCAAAACCTCGACCTCGGCCCCAACCGCCACCTCGGAAACCTCGGCCACGGCCACCAACGGGATTCATATAACCTGGCGCTGGATAACCAGCACAAAAACCAGCAGCTCTACCTGTCATTGGTCCCATACCTGCAGGACCTGTTCCATCTCCACGTGGCATAGTAATTCTCCTTTCGTAAAAAGCTTATTGTCTTGTCATTTTTGTACCACATTTAGGACAACTCATTGCATTACAAGGCTGTCCTGCAGCATGAACAACCGCTGTCCCGCAGTTCGGACATACGCAATTACCGCCCGGCCCTGCCGCAAATGGCCCGCCCATTCTGCCTCTGCCGCCTCCGGTGCCTCGACCCATACCTCGGCCTCTACCGGGACCCTGGCCTGTAGGCCCTGTACCATCTCCTCTTGGCATAATATCCATCCTTTCTGCAATTAAGTGCTAATTTGAATCTGCTACCAATAACCAAATCTGCCTCTGCCGCGACCGCGGCCCCAGCCCCGACCGAAGCCTCTGCCGAAACCTCGGCCAAAACCAAAGCCTCTGTGAAGCCACGGATTGCCCCAGCCGGCATAAGGGGCTGAATAGCCGGCACCATAACCATACGAACCTGCACCATATGGCCCGACTGCTGGCACGCCGGCACCGTAGAAACCGGCTCTACCCACAACAGGGTTCATATACCCCGGCACTGGATAACCAGCACAAAAACCAGCAGTTCTACCTGTCATTGGTCCTGACCCTGCAGGACCCGTTTCATCTCCAAACGGCATACTAATCACTTCCTTTCCAGTATTTTCAAAATTCTTAACTTTTTGACTAACGGGCACACCTTGCAATCCCGCCAAACCTTTCACTTGGCCTGGGTTTTCTTCTGAAGTTGTCAAAACGCAGAAGCCGAGACCTCGCCCTGTCATCGGCCCTCGACCTGACAGTCCTGTTCCATCAAATCCCGGCATATATTTTCTCCTGCTCAAATGCTTTACTTTTTCTTAAAATCATTTCTCCAACCTCGCACTCCAGGTCTCTGGCAATAACGGGACATTTGGCTTTTAAGATAAAGAAAATGTTTTTGTTGACTTCATTGAGTGTTTCGTAATTACCTTGTCCTTTAGCTATGACTAAATCGGCACGAGCAAAACGATCACGAAAATAACGTGAGCAACTCTCAAGGATTGTACCCGGCGCATCTGAGCCGTTATCAATCACTTCTACAATTCGAGTTAAACCGGCAAGCTCGGCATCCTCCATTGTTGCATCATTTATGACCGGCCTGCCCTTTACAACCACAGTGACCTTTTCTATGGGTAACTGCTCAATCAACAGCCGGTCAAAAATAATCTCACCGGCATTATCAGCAATATAGAGTATTTCTTCTGCCTCGTTTACTGCCTGCTGAAAAGGTTTTAATTGCATACCAGAAAATTCAGCAGCCAAACATTCACTAATCGTCTTTTCAAGTTCGCTTTCCTGTAATTTGCTATTGACTCCGAAATCAATGATATTCCCCGCTATTGCCAGCCGTATCGCTGTCTCAAGCGGGTCTTCGGAACTGATAATCAACTTCCGTAGTTCGGGATATAATGTCAAAGCCAGATTGTTGAACTGCTTCTTTATCTTGTGATACGGATCCTCCATACCTACCAGTTCTCGAATCAAGCGATGTATCTTCTGACCCATGACCGGCGGGCTCTGGCTCATATCTAAATCAGCCGCCAAACGAAGAATATTCCGAACCACATGCTCGTGAATTGATTCATCGCTGGTTATTAGCCGAACAGCATCCAGCGATTGACGTACGAAGCACGGTATACAATCGAAATAAGTTCTCATGTTTCGTATTCCTCTGTTATTAACTACGACCAGTGGCCTTCTACGTTAGCTTGTGTTACTTCGTTTAGCTCTCCCGCCTTATACGATCCTATAGCCTCTTGAATCGTCTTTGCTTTGGAGAGAAAGACTTTTACATTCGCTGCGTTGAGTGTTTTGAAGGCATTAGGTCCTATGTTGCCTGTTATTACCGCTTCTACGCCGAGATTGACTACATTTTGACCGGTTTGAATGCCGGCCCCTTGAGCGAGGTTCAAGTTCACGGCGTTATCGTATGCCTCGGACAATCCTGTTTGCGTGTCCATCAATAATAGCCACTTTGCTCTTCCAAATCTTGGATCAACCTCTGAATTTAAAGTATCTCCACTTGATGTAATTGCGATTTTCATAATAATTTTCCCTTCCAAACTTTAGACAGAGTGAGAGTGCAACAGCACCTCACTCTGAAAAACAGCAGTAACAGTTATTTTTTATTTTCTTTTTCGAGCTGACTCATACCTTCGTTGACCTGGCTGAGGCTGGTTTCTGGGACCAGCCTCTTAACAAATGCAAGACAATGAATCTTAGTTTTTTAGAATTTATATGTCAGGCTTAAACTTGTCCAGTATTCATCCGAGGTATTGACCGAATCATCCATAGATATTTGATAATAGATTCCAGGACTAAAAGTTAGATTACCATTTACCTCAAAGTCGGTTAAAATCCCAAACACAGCATGTGACCAGTCATGATCCACGCCTGTATTTGCTTGGGCATTACAATTGGCACCGGTGCCATCGTTGTAAGCTATATCTGCAGACAAATGCACATCCTGTTCTGCTCTGTTTTCCAATAAGCTGGGCATACTCAAATCATACCCAATACCAAAAAGATGTACCCATCCACCTTCGTTGTGATTTTCATAATTACTTCCTGCCGGCTATTCAGAGGAAACAATATATCTCGGGACAATCCCCCAAGGACAAATCTCTGGCCATTCGAATTCTGCTTCAATTTCCTGTGAGTTGGCTACCTTTTTTGGACTGTCTGTGAAATTATGATAGATCCAGCTAATTTTATAGTCCATGGCATAAGCTTCACCTTCAAAAAAGCTGTTATAGTAGTACACCCTGTAGTCCAGCTTCTCATCATTTTCAAAACCACCCGAATTAGCCCTGAACCAATGGACATTGATACCAAAACCTGTGTTATACAAATCCACATCTACGCTTGGCTGAATACCACTATGATTGTTCCTGTAGCAATCAAAGCCTTTATCTATGAAGCGACTTACATAAGTTGCATCGACAGTTATGTCGAGCTCTTTTTCCTCAGCCGCAACCGTCATACTCAAAAAAACTATCAACAAAAATAACATCCACTTTTTCATCTTATGAATCCGCTAAATAAAAAGAACTAACCTGGCACATAAGAAACCTATGAACGAGCCGGCCAATACATCAAAAAGATAATGCCTTTCTAAATAGATTCTTGAAATTGAAACAATGGTGGCACCGAATATTAGTAAAGGCAACCAGGAGGGATAAGCTATGCCGAACATGGTAGCTAACATAGAAACCCTTAGTGCATGGTGAGATGGAAAGGAATTATTCTGCCATGGTAGTAGAAAGATTATGTCTACATTTGGGCGCTCTCTTTTTATAAGATTCCTCAATACAATAATAATTAATAGCCCTGATAGCTCAGCTAAGATTACAGAAATAAGAAGATCCCTAACCTTTTCTGTACCCAGGGCAAATAGAATAAGATATGCGACGGTCCAGATATAACCAGAGCCCAAATATGTGACAATGTGGAAAGCTTTTCTTGCTCTTCGGTCTTGATGTTTAATCGCCCAGTTGATTATTGAATGGTCCCAGGCGGTAAGATTTTGAATAAGTTGTGTTAGCATCTTATGCCATTAAGAATCTTAACACACCTGCCGAGAGACCTTCCAGGATTTCTTTGTTATATGCTCCCACCTTTACATATGCCGTAAGACCTTTTCTGGACCTGCCATAGACTGATACAAATAAAAGCTCTTCCTTGGAAAGACCTTCCGTCTTGAAACCCTTTTTGTTTACCTTAGCACTAATATTCTTATAAGCCCTGAAGCCGGCCTTGGGTTTTATCTTAAGCTTTATATAGCTATTGCTTATCGAATACACCCTCCCAGCGGCAATGTTAAAGGCCTCGGACCCGATCTTTTTGAGTTTCTCATAATCAAAAACATCTATGTTGATGCCCCCTCTTTTCCTGTTAAGGCATTTTTGTTTTGAAAGCTCTACGGGTTCATCAATGTAGATGATAGCATCGAAGTTTTCCACATCCTGTGTTCGCAGGAGTCTGTGGTGCTCATAAATGGTCTGTTCTTTATTAAAATCCTGTGGTTTATTTAGGTCGATATAATCCAGTGTCTGAAGCTCAAAATTCAGCTTCACGGCTAAGGCTCTTGCAAGTGTGCTCTTCCCACTCCCCGGCACACCGTCAACTGCCAGCCTTTTTATGTGAACACCCTTGGAATTAAGAAGGGCTATTATCTCATCAGCATTTTTGTTTACTTCGTCTATTATCTCGTGTTT
>JABMRO010000187.1 GCA_013202635.1 Planctomycetota bacterium | reverse complement strand
GATATGGCCCGGGCCGGTGTCGTTGCTTACTACAAGCTTGGCATTTTTCAGTAAAACAACAAGCTCACTTAGAGAAGTTTTCCCGGCGAAATTTGCAACAGGGACTTTGGACAGGTCTTTTAAGTTTTCAATAAGCGCAGCTTCGCCTGCATCGCCGGTTGCAACAACAGGTAAACCGAATTGTGATGAAATTCTTTCTGCCAATTCGGCAAAGCGCTCGACGGGCCAGCGCTTGTCATCATGGGCGGAGCCGGGGATGAGGACCACATAATTATCCGGCGCAATATCGTGACGATCCAATAATCTGCGAACCGAGTCTGCGGCCTCGGGGTGCTGCGGCAATACGAACTGCACGTCAAGCTCGGAGGCACCGGCGGCCTTGATTATTTTTAAGTAATAGTCAACGAGGTGAATACAATCTTTTGTATGTTTGATTTTATGAGTGTAAAAGAAATGGGCGAATTCTCTGGCTCCTGCTATTCCGAAGCGTTTTTTACAGCCCGAAAGCCAGGCGAGAGAAGCTGTTCTGAAAAGGCCCTGAAAGTCGATTACGGCATCGAATTCGGCATGGCGGAGCCTCCTGATAAGCGAAAGGAGACTTCCGGATGCGCCCGGATGGAACCATGCCTTGCCGAGAAACTTACGGTCGAAAGGGATGATCTCGGTCAGGTGGGGATGGTTTTCAAGAATCGTTGCAAACTCGGGGCGAATGAGCCAGCTAATTTTAGCATCTGGAAAACTTTTTCGCAGTGCCGTCAGTGCCGGCAAAGCCAGGACTATGTCGCCCAGTGAGCTTGGTTTTATTATCAGGATGTTTTTGAGACCTTCGGTCATAATCTCGTATATCGTATTGCGAGTTTTATATTTTTTTCCGGTTCGTAAGGACCATATTTTTCGGAGCGATTGTAAATGATGGAACGGTTAGATGCAATTGGTTTTGTTATGATGAATTCTTTGTGCAGAAATTGTTTTCAAACTGGCTGCATTGCCGTTGGCGATTATTTATCTTTGGACGGAGGTAAAAAAAGCCCACCATCGGGGACGGTGGGCCGGTAAACATATTTTCGTTGTGTCAAGAGGTCAGTTTTTATCCGCTGACATCAACGCAGACCATATCGCCTTTGGCGTTGCGGGCGTAAATTTTGCCGTTTGCGAGTATGGGGGTTGTCCAGCATTTAGACCTGGGAAGTATCTGCGCTCTCGAAATTACATCGAATTTGTCGGGATCAGCATTAGCGATTGCCAATTCGCCTTTGTCACTGATGATTATCATCCTGCCGTCAGTACTCATCATTAACGCGCCTTTTCCAAGGCTGCCATCGGACCATTTTATGCTGCCATCCTTGAAGTCCAGACAGGTTAGTTTTGTTTCGTCGAAGCCATAGAGGTATCCCTTCCAGTACATCGAGCAGTTCATGTGGTTTCGCATATTCTTATTCTGCCAGAGGGTTTCGACGTTTGAGCCATTTACCTTAATTTTTGCGCAGCCGAAGTTGTATCCGTTCGAGACGAATACCTCGTTGCCGACGATAACAGGGTCGGCGGCATTTACCTTGTGCTTATTTTCAAAAGGGGATTTCCAGAGCACTTTGCCGTCGCTGATTCTAACGCCCTGGACATGAGAAGCTGTGAACATAGCGACGCTCTTTTGGCCATCCATAGTGAAGGGTACGGGTGTGGCATAGCCGCAGATGCCTTTGCCATTGTCCCAGATAACTTCGCCGTTGGTTTTGTTAAGAGCAACGCCGGCATCGCCGAGGTTTAGTATCAGCATATTACCAACAACGAGGGGTGAGCCGGAAAAGTGCCATGTGGGCAGTTTATAGCCGAGGTCCTTGTTCATGTTCTTCTGCCACTTCACCGAGCCAGTAGCGGCATCAAGACAGAACAGGTGTCCCATCTTGCTTATGGTATATACGACGTTGCCATCGACGATGGGGGTTGACAATGTACCGCCCTCATAGTATTTGGGCTCCAGGGGGCACGAATAGGTGTGCTTCCATATTTCTTTGCCTGTATTGGCATCAAAGCAAAATACAGTATCCTGATTGGCATTCGGGCCGCTCTTGCCGGAGTTGCCCATCGTATATACGCGGCCGTTGCTGATTGTCATCGTAGAAAAACCAATGCCGATTGATTTTTTCCATAGCTGCTTGGGGCCAGTGCTTGGGAAATCAGCGACCCAGTCGGTTTCGCTGCTAAAACCATTGTGCTGAGGGCCTCTATAAATCGGCCAGTCGGCCCCGTGGACAATAGCGCTGTTTGTAAACAAAACAACTGCCAAAGAGACAATAATCAATGTTGAGATTTTCCTGCTGCTTGTGGACATCTTCAAATCCTCCAAAAGACAAAAATATACATTGTTTTACTTATAATCTTTTATATCCTCACCCAGCTACGTCACCGAGCATCTTTTTTGGTATAATATTAAGCTTTTCTCGTAAGTTCAAGCGTTAAGTATACGCAAAGAACCACCAAAATGTTCATCAGTTTAAAATTTATGCCACCTCACAGGCCATTTAAACGACGTACACGTTTTGATGGTTATCTATGGTAATGAACAATTTATAATCAGTCGATTGCTTGCATTAGCGTGTTGGAGTGTGATATAATTATGGCAGAAAAACATGCCGGCGAAACTTATTCTCTCTTCAAAAGAGAAGGAGAACAGCCATGCACAAAAATAGCGGTTTTACCCCGTTAGAAATTAAGATTTCTTATCGGGAAAGCCGAGGCATTCTAACGGGCCCCATTAGAAGGAATTTTTCTAACGGGGCGGGGTTTACGTTAATAGAGCTTCTGGTAGTTATTGCCATTATTGCTTTATTGTTAGCGATATTGATGCCGGCACTGCAG
>JABMRO010000186.1 GCA_013202635.1 Planctomycetota bacterium | reverse complement strand
TCCTTGCATCGGTCCAGCCAAAAAGGCAGAAGTTCTGTGGTCAGGTGTTTTTTGCATTCTTCGAGACAGGCCGATACCTGCTTAGCATCAACAGCCATTTTGCACTCCTTTCAATATTTTATTGATATTTATAACAAGCCAACTTATAAGAGAATTAAAAAGTTCGCAGGATTATTGTTCTTCCCAAAGATCAACAGAGTTGCCACTATGATCAACCGCCCACAAAATTCTATAGTCCGAGATTCTCCAGCGTTTATTGTAATTTGAGATTTCCCAGACTCCTTTCGGTACGTGTGCACCAACAACACATGCTATCGGATCACTCAAACTGCCTTTAAAGTTCTTCCTCAATGTCTGTTTGGAGTCCTGAGTTAAATCCCATACAAACTTTGCAGCCGCCTGAGTACCTATTCCAGTAATCCCAGCAACCCAAAATAAAGTGTTCTCCAGATTGAAAGGGCTCTTCGATATCAGGACTAATCCACAATCCCTTGGTGGAATACTATGATGCCCGAAATGCAGTTGACCTTTGTTTGAAGTAGCAACGATTTGGTCGAATATCCGACCTTTAGTCTTTACAAAATGAATCGGGCACAATATGTCATTAAGAACAAAGGCATAAACATTGACAATACCCGAACCAATTATCAAAATATTATGATCTGAAACAAGATCTGCGGTATCTTCCCAAGCGTCGATTCCTACTCGAAGTTGTCGATTAGCTGCAATTGCAGCCATCACCTCCATCATCCCAACCGCATCACTCGTAGCTGCTGATGAAATTGGACTTTTCGGGTGCGACAATGTCTCACCCAAAACCACAAGTACAGGTTTTTCAAAAAAGTCTCCCAATTTTATCAGATTCATATTTTCATTCGGTGCAATATTTTCCCATGTCGGAAAAGGAATAGGAGGTATAAGTTTTTGCTGCTCGTCCGGTAAACCAAAACATAATTCTCTCTCATGTGGCATAATAGGACGATCGATTAAAACAAAAAAGTTTCTCCCTCTAAGTTCAACTAGGGAAGGGCGGAAAAGATTTCGCTTAATACCGATTTTATTATACACAGCAGAAGAAACTGCAATTTTACCAATCGGGCAATTCTTTTGAAGCTTACCAGCAATATCAAGTGCAGTATTGGCATATATTCCTCGCTTATCCTTTTGGACAGATTCTATATCTTTTTCCTTAATCTGGTGTATACCAATGCGAGTAAAAAGAGGAATACATAGTTTGTTTTTTGTATTGAACTCAAATAATTTATCGAGTAATCGAAGAGAAGCATCTACTGCATCGACAGGTGTCGGAAAAGTATAAATGCCCCCATCACCCATTTGATGCCAACTTACACCATTAAACATACCGAAAGTATTATCAACCAATGAATGATATCTATTGAACGTTTTTGATATTATACTCTGAGATTTGCCATTCTTGAGTGTTGTAGACCTATAAACGTCAATATCAACTATCCCATTTACGGATGTTTTTCTACCTTCGTTCATTTTAAAAACCTCCTGTCTATACTTTCAAATTAGGAGTGTATACTCTATTATTCAAAAGTGACAAACACAGCATAATTTTTATCATCTTTACATCGGTCCAGCCAAAAAGGCAGAAGTTCTGTGGTCAGGTGTTTTTTGCATTCTTCGAGACAGGCCGATACCTGCTTAGCATCAACAGCCATTTTGCACTCCTTTCAATTAGTCGTTGGATTTCTTTTCTCAATAAGTTAAGTCAGTTTATCAATAGAAGTGCCGTATAATAACAAAAATACCCGCTGATAACAACGGGCATTATGTGCAAAAATAGGTGCGGGAAATTTTCCCGGCAATGCAAAAAACAATAAGCTAAGAATTATCTACACGTTTTATGCTGACCATTCCTCTTGTATTGTCTGCCTGCCACTCGCCGTCAAAAGACAATTCGATGACAATTTTGACCGGCTTTTGACTATTGGAAGCTGTGATTTCTAAAGTCATACGGTATCTACCAGGATTAATAATGTTACTTAGTGTATTAGGTCTCATTGGTGAGTCGATTATAAATGGTAGCTTTTCTTGTTGGAGACCAAATCCTACACTTTTTTTTATGGTCAGTTCCGATGGGATAAAACCAAGCCCAATGTGACGAATAGAACCAGGCAATAATCTATCTAAAAAGACTATTTTAGGGTTATAGTGACGCCAATAAAGAGGCAATGGATAGAATCTATGGTTTGGCTCGAACTTGTTATTATGAAACCTCTCAAGCTCACTAACAAGAACCTCAATTTCTTTGGCTGGTGCGGGACCATGATTCCTGATTGGAAGTCCAACAAAACAACCGTATATATTGCCCTCAGGATTACCTAAGGGAATTGGATCGATGTCGGGGAAATAATCTGGACCTCCGTCCAACCTAAGCCTTGGGGCGAACAAGCGGGAACGAATGCGATCCTGAAATGCGGCAACCACAACCACTGCGAATGTTCCAACCACAAGCAATATGGCTATTTGCCTATCGAAAAATCTGAACAACATATTCCAGAAAAAGCCAAGAATATTTAACATGATTGTCCAAATTTCAAGCATAACCTCCAACATAGCATCTACTCGATAATTCTCATGTAGACCGTTCAGGTCGAACAGACTAAAAACCTACAGAGCCAAAGGTTCTCTGTTAAGCTAATGCAAAAACCTGTAGTCTATTTCCGCACTATGATTTAGCCTGGTCGAGGATAAGGTCCTTTACTTTTTGGCTGGGCAGATTAAGCGCTCCGTAAGCGGCAGCCGCTGCGCTGCGAAGCTCGGGGGGCGTATCGGTCGAACTGATAAGTGAGTAAATCGCGTCAATCATCGGACCGACCAGCATATTTGCATTTAACTTTGCCGAAGTTGCAAGGGAGTTAAACGCCGATATTCGCACATCAGCGGCATTGTTATTATCAAGGGCCATTGCTGCTATTGCCCGCTGGGCGCCGGGGCTATCGAGATGAGCTAAAATCTGGCCGGCCAAAATCTGGATTTCCTTTCTCTCGTCATTTACCGCACTTACAAGAGCATTCTGGGCCGCAGATAAATTGATAACAGGATTTCTGGTTAAAGCCAACTTGAGCATAACCTGAGCTGTTCGGAGGGCATAGCTGTCGGCTATCTGCTGGTTCCACTGGCTATCCTGTCCGGCGGCCGGCTGCGAATTCTGTCCTAAAGCCTCCGCCAAATTCGCTACGACAAGCTTACTTTCGGCAAACGGCTCCTTAGGCCCCGCCGCAGCTATTGCTATAGCGGCACTGTATCTTACCATAATATTATCGAAAGTCAGGGCCTCAAGCAGCGGCTGAGCCGGCCCAATGCGATAAAGCAAGGATTTTTCACCGGCGGTGGTACCCAATGCCTCTATAGCACCAAGTGCGACATAAGCATTCTTGTCTTTGACCGCCCTTGCAAGAGCCTGATGGAGATATTCAACTCCAGCGGTGGTGGCATAGACAAGCGCATCGGCGTGGCTCTCGCCAAAGTAGCCGGGCATCTTCTCAATACCGGCGGACTCGGCCTTGAAAAAGGCAGCTAACCACAAGCCAATAGCCGGTCCGAATCCTGCATCGGATTTGAGAGCCCATTCGCAGCAGCGCATCGCCATAAGTTCGTTAAAGTAACTCTTTGGAACTTCTGCCCGAGCTAATCGCTGCTGATTAGTGTCCCAGAACCAAATATTGGAAAAATCGGCATCCCCAGCTGGGGTCAACGACTGCGCATGATAATAGTACTTCTCGGCAAGCTCGAAGAACAACTGGGCGCCCGAAATTTTCAATGTACCAGGATCAATTTTACTCAGGCTGATCTTGGCTAAATCACGCACCTCCGCTGAACCGTCATTTTCGACAATATACTTCAGATAAGCCTGTGATTGGGGATAACCAATCTTACCTAATGCCTGTATTATCTGGGCTTTGAGCGCCACATTTTCAGTCTGCAATGCCGCCGCAAGTGGCCTTATCGCATCCCTGCCAATTTGCGGAAGTGCCCGTACAATATCCGGCAGTTCTCGTTCGCGGGAATCGTCGGCTATCGCATCAAGCATAAATGGTATCGCATATTCACCCGCATTGCGAAGTCGCTTAACCGCAGTGAACCAGCCGCGGTCGGTACTGCTTAGCCTTTTTACCTCCATTACGATAACCCTCGGATCGGCACGGCGGGTATAGCTGCCCTTCTCGATAAGGTCGAGGATTTTACCGCTCAACTCTGCCAGCTCAGGATCAGGGGCGAATTCGTTGACTCGTAATAAAATCGCGTAACCCTGAGGATTTTTTTTACTTAGTTCAAGCAACTTTACAGGGTCGGGATTGCCTTGCAGGATCACCTGTGCATATCCCTTGGCTAAATCAGGTCGGCCAATCTTGGTATAATGCAGGAAATTATTCCAGTTCTCCTCAAGAGTCTGAGCCAAACCGGCACTAACGACAATAAGTGTCACTGCTAAAATTGCTGCGGCAGTTTTTCCGTTGAACATCGAAATTTCTCCTAAAAACTCTCTGCTTTTCTATCACAAAAAACGGGCTAAGCGGCCAATAACAAATACAGTCAAAGAACCAGATTTGCCGGCCCTTACCTCCAAAAAACCTCTATATTGGGGCGATTTTTGTCGTACAACACATAGACAAAAACCATCCTTCATTACAATATACTACCAGTAAATAACTTTCTTGTCAATAAAAAACCGCTTCACTTACCGGATTAAGCACTTTATAATCGAATTTCAGAGCGGTTTCTGCTATAATATCGGACATAAAGCCAATTTTGCTTAGCGCAAGTAAATGGCAATGAGGAACAAAATCTAATTAGGGAGAAAATAATGAAAAACACAATTCCAGTAACGAGTTGGCTGGTTTTAGTCATTCTTGGTTTTGCAGGAACAATCACCGTCGGCAACGATGGTCTTGTAGTCAAATCTACGTGGAAATCACTTGGCGGCAATTTCAAGCGGACCGGTCTAAGCGAGAATTCCGGGCTGGAGCTTGGCTGTATCAAATGGAAGTTCGAAACAAATGGGCCGGTATCAGCAAGCCTCACTGTGGGTTTTGATAATAGAGTGCATATTGCCTGCGAAGACGGCAAATTATATACTCTCAATCACGATGGCTCACTACTCTGGAGTTACGATGCGAATTCACCGCTCCTTAGTTCGCCAAGCATAGGGCCTGATGGCACTGTGTATGTCGGAAGCAAAAATGGAAATCTCTATGCTGTTGATGTCAGCGGCAACCTGCTATGGACGCACACTACCGATGGCCCCATTTCCTCATCTCCAGCAGTATCTGAGGACGGTAATGTATACGTCTGCTCGCAGGATGGCATACTTTACGCCCTGGGTCAGGATGGCAGCGAGTTGTGGAGCTTTGAGACCAAAGGTCCCGGCGAAGTATCAACCGGCACGATTTTCGCCTCGCCTGCGATAGGCAGCGACGATACAGTCTATATCGCGGGATTATATGACCCGAATTTGTATGCACTTAATCCCAACGACGGCTCTTTAAAGTGGACGTGCAATTTTGAATCTCAGGGCTGGCCGTTTGCCTCGCCGGTCGTTGCCGACGATGGTACGATTTACCAGACGTTGCTATATGATACAAACCTGTACGCAATCGACCATAACGACGGTGCTATTATCTGGTCTATTGACTTAGCAGATCCTCAAAGTGGTTTCTTTGAACTTGAATACCTTGAAAATTACGGAGACGCAGACGGCTGGTCTGAACCGGCTTTGGGGCCGGATGGGACAATCTACGTAAGCTTCGACGACCCATACCTCAGAGCAGTTGATCCCAATGGAAACATAAAATGGACAACGTGCCTGAGAACTATTGGTGGTTTTACCTTAACTGTTGACATCAATGGTCTCATCTACGCCGCCAGCGATGACGGCTACCTTTACGTAGTAGATTCAGACGGCTATGAGGTCTCTCGTTATCAGAGCGATAACTGGCTCAGTTATACCGTAATAGCAGCGGACAACACCATAATTGTCGCAGATTCAAGGGACAATTCATTCCTGATTGAGCAGTCGAATAATGTGGTTGTGGCACTCAGCCCACAATGCAGCGAAGAACAGGTGCCCGACCTGAGCTGGGTGGGAGATTTAAACTCTGACGGAACTGTAAATTTCAACAATGTTGCCCTTTTGGCGGCAAACTGGCTTAACGACAAAGGAATAATGCAATGAAATCAAGAAGAACTTTTACGAGAAAAGATATTTTTATTATTTTAGGTTGCATTGTTTTCCTGCTGAAGAACATCGGGGCCATTGGCAGCAGCGGTCGTAGAAGAGCCAAAGATATGGTTTGTCTTTCAAACCTGCGACAATGGGGCCTTATGTTTGCAATGTACTGCGGCGACAACAACGGTTATTTTTTTACCGGCGAGTTGAATGGCACACGCAGCGGGATGGGCTCCGGTAAATTCTGGCGGGAAACAATGAGACCCTACACCAAGGCCCATAGTGAAAAGATGTGGCTTTGCCCACAGGCCGTAAAGCCACTCCCGCAGGGAGGTATCCCCCGGGATAACTGGTCCGTTGTAGCCTGGCAAACCTCAGGTGATATAGGCAGCTATGGTCTGAACGGCTGGATATTAAATATCAAGGCTTCCAGCAGTTCCGGCAACAGAAATAACGGCTGGGGCAGAACACCGGCCGAATGGCACTGGGGCACTTCCGAGGTAGAAAATGCAAATAATGTCCCGGTCTTTACAGGTAGTTGGTGGGTCGATTCATGGCCAAGAGAAGCCGACCTACCCCCAACAACCGAAGACGGCCCAGCGGATACTCCTATTACAAATGAGATGAATCGCGTCTGCGTTGACCGTCATAATGGAACGGTAAATATGCTTTTTATGGATTGGTCCGCGAGGAAGATTGGACTAAAACAGTTGTGGACTTTAAACTGGCACAGCCAGTTCAACACAAATGGCCCATGGAC
>JABMRO010000185.1 GCA_013202635.1 Planctomycetota bacterium | reverse complement strand
TGATTATTTACTATTGATTAATGTTGTGGAGATTCTTCATTACGCTTTGCTTAGTTCAGAATGAAGGTTAATGCAGTATTTCTACCGGAGGCCAGCATGAGCATCATACATTCACGCAGACGCGAAGCCCCCGACAGAAAAGCAAGTAAGCTAACATCGGGGGTAAACTCAGAAGAATAGGGAAAAAGAAAGATTATGGGGATATTATTTCGATATTTTCCATAGAGCCGAGGAGGCCATGGGCGAGTGTGAGGTAGGGCATTTTTTTCGGGTCGTGGCCGAGGAGTTTGCTGCCGATGGTATCGACGGCGACGGGGTCGAAGCCGGCCAGGATAAGGCCTATATTTTTGTGCCGGCCGGAAAGGTGCATTCCTTTGAGGGCGACGGAGGCATCGACGACGGAGAGGGCCGGCTTTTTATATAAACATACATCTACAACGGACTTGTCCGTGGAAGGGCTGTGCAGTTTTGATTTATTCCAGGAGCCTGCATAGAACCTGCCCGGGGCGATGCCGAACATATTTTTCATTGCGATTGTGGTTTTGGTGAAGCTGTGGTCTTTTAGGACTGGCAGTGAAATCACGAAGGCGTGCTGAACGATTTTGGGCATATGAAATTCTTTTAACTGATGGGCGTTATCATTTTTAAGGGTGATTGTTTCGGCATCGTTGAAGTCGATAAGCTTCAGGCGGTATCTGTCGGCGAGGTCGGTGTATCCGAGTGTTTTGAAAACTTCCGGAGTTTTTCCGCTTCCACAGCCGTCAGCAATTACTATTTGGGCTTTTGTGCGGGCTTTGCAGTATTTATAGACGGCTTCTGCGGCATCGACGCTGGTTGTAACAGGCGGCGGAGAGGAATTCGTCAGGTTCGGTTTGATAATAATCAGGCCCTGTTGGGACAGTGTGGCCGGGGCGTTAATGAGGTCCAGCGCCCGGGTTATGCTGTTTTGGTAATCGGTAAATTTTACTTTCGCAACGCGGCTCATAAGCTCCAAATCCTTATTTGATTAAACACAATGAACAAAATAATCTTATTAAGGGTATTGACTGTCAAGAGATTTCGGGTAAATTTATACGAACTCCTTAAGTGAAATCAGGTTAGGATGTACAATTTGAGTTGGTTTAGTGGAGATTCACCCCGTTAGAAATATTACTCTAACGGGAGCTAAAAAACAGTATTAGTAAAAACAGTATTTCGAAATATTAATTCTAACGGGGTAAATATGATAGAGGTCAAAGAACTTCGGCGTAGTTTCGGCCCGGTTATCGCTGTTGACGGTATATCGTTCAGTGTTGAAAAGGGTCAGGTTTTGGGCCTTCTCGGGCCTAACGGGGCCGGCAAGAGCACGGCGATGAGAATGTTAGCGTGTTTCCTTCGGCCCGACAGCGGGACAGCTACTATACTTGGGTATGATATTCTGCAGAGCCCCATCGAGGTCAGAAAGTCGATCGGTTATTTAGCGGAGAACGTGCCGGCGTACAACGAGATGACGGTTGGGAGCTTTTTGGACTTTATTTGCGATGCCAGAGAGATTAAGGGCAAGGCACGTAAGAAGGCACTTGACAGGATTGTTCCGATGTGTTCGATTGAGTCGGTATATCATCAGACGATTGAGACGCTCTCGAAGGGATATAAACGGCGCGTCGGGCTGGCCCAGGCGTTGATTCATGACCCGGTTGTGCTGATTCTCGACGAACCGACCGACGGGCTTGACCCCAATCAAAAACATGAGGTCAGAAAGCTCATAAATAAAATGGCAAAAGACAAGTGTATTATTATCTCGACCCACATCCTCGAAGAAGTGGAGGCTGTATGCTCGCGGACGATAATTATTGCCAAAGGCAAAATATTAGTGGATTCAACGCCGGAAGAGTTGAAGGGGAAATACCAGTGCAGTCTTGACGCTGTTTTTCGAAGGATTACCAGAAACGGCAAGCAGGTAAAAGACGAGTAGTTGATTAATTGATAAAAACAGGAGTTCAAATATGAATAGTTTTTTGGCGGTGTTCAAGAGGGAACTGAAAAGTTATTTTACGACGCCTCTTGCATACGTTTTTCTTGTGATATTTTTATTTTTCTCGGGGTACCTGACATTCAAAGAGGGCTTTTATGAGATGCGGCAGGCAGATATGAGTGCGTTTTTTATGAATTTGCCGCTGCTGTTTGTTTTTATGGTTCCATCGACAGCGATGCGTCTCTGGGCTGAAGAGCGCAAGGTCGGTTCGATTGAGCTGCTGTTTACTCTGCCGATTACGATAACACAGGCGGTTTTAGGGAAGTTCTTTGCGGCGTGGCTGTTCCTCGTGATTGCATTGGCGCTGACTTTCCCTATGGTGATTACAGTAT
>JABMRO010000184.1 GCA_013202635.1 Planctomycetota bacterium | reverse complement strand
TCCAGGTGGCGCCGAGAAGGCCTGCAAACTCCCGTTGTTATGCTGACGGCTAAAGGTCAGGAAAAAGAAAAAGTAGCCGGTCTGAACCTCGGCGCCGATGACTATATCACCAAACCGTTTTCGCTCGAAGAGCTGCTGGCTCGGATAAACGCGGTGCTGCGGCGCACTGATCCTGCACGTGCCGTCGGACAAAATTTTAAGTTTGGAGATTTGGACGTCGATATTGCAGCCCTGAAAGTGCGACGCAAGGGCAGGGAAATAGAAATCACCACGCGCGAAGCAACTCCGATACGGTATTTCGCAGCCAATCCGAACCGTGTTATCAGCAGGGATGAACTCTATAAAGAAGTTTGGAATGATATCATGACCGAACTTGGAACGAGAACCACAGATATGCACATAGCCAAGTTAAGAAGTAAAATCGAGCCGGACGTGACCAATCCTAAAATTATCAAGACGGTCCGCGGCGCCGGATATAAATATGAAAACTAAAACTCAAAACTGATATGTACAGGCGACTAATCATTTTATCGGTGATAATTCTTGCTGCCCTTTGCGGTCTGGTCTGGCTGGGCTACAACTCCATCCGGATTCGGGCACAAGGTATGGAAGGTGCGCGTCTGGGTGAGTTCGCCGCGGTGGCCGAACAAATCAGGATGGATGTCAAACGAAAACTTGACCAGTTCATACAGACCGAACAGGAGCGTCCATATACCGATTATCAATATTACTATGTACCGGATAATCTTGCGCCCGGTCAGCAGCAGATGCCTTTACTTCGATCACCGCTGAGAGGCCAACTGGAGCACGGCCTTGCCTATGGCAATTTTCAAATAGGACCGGATGGCAACATCATTACACCAAATGATTTTATCGAACAAGATGAAGCTGATAGTAGTGAACTCTATGTTGAAGCGATCTCGAACAGAATAAATGTAAAAGATAACCTGCTGCCTGTGCTCAGTGCGACCAGGCCGGGTTCATTTGAAACAGGAATTGATAAAGAAAACAAAGCTTCATTAAAGACCCAGCTAAAAGTTCCTGAACAGGCTGAGTGGACCAGGAATGAAGCTCTGAAAAAGCGAGGAGAGCAAAGTAAAACAGGCCGGCGTGGGAAGGCATTGCCTATCGAGAGTTTACAAAGGCAGGCTCAGAAGCCCCAGGTTATAGAACAGCAGCGGTCTGTTGTTGAGTACAATATTTCAAATGCGCCTCTTCCTTCGCAGCGGGCAGCACCTTCCAGAGAGAGCCGACAAGACTCACAATCTCTCAACCAGGCCGAACAAACACAAGCTGCACGGCAGTACATCAACCAGCCGCCGCCGCAGGAGCTTCAAAGTGAAATGGTGCAGGTCAGGGTCGGACCGTTTGAGACCATAGTTACCGGCGGCGACACTGCCGAATCCATATTCGCCGGCCAGGTGTTCCTGGTAAGGCACGTACAAATTGAAGACAAGCACTTTTGGCAGGGCTTCCAGCTCAATGAAAAGAAAATAATCGAAGCAGTCAAAGACTCCGCAGCTAAATTTATACGAGCGCGCGAGGGGATGACTTTTGAATTGGCACAAACAAAGAGTACAGATGCCGCCTACGCCACAACTGAAAACGAAGATATTGCATACACAGCGATTTTGGATTTCGGATTTGGGGATTTGGTATTAAACCTCAAAGAAATCGACCCCGCCTGGATTGGCAAACAAATAAATCATCTGCGAAACTGGTATTTCGCTATTGTTGCCATTGTACTTTTGGCGGTTGCCATGGGCCTGGCCAGTCTGTGGCACAGTGCCGGAGAACAGCTAAAGCTGGCACAAAAAAAAGATGATTTCATATCGGCTGTCTCGCACGAGCTTAGAACACCTCTGACTTCGATACGAATGTACGCAGAGATGCTGGAGAAAAACTGGGTCAAATCAGAGGATAAGCTCGCAGAATATTACAAGAATATGCGAGCCGAAAGCGAAAGGCTCAGCCGGCTGATAGAGAACGTCCTGGACTTTTCACGCATCCAACGGGGACGCAAAAAATATACATTCAATCTGGGCGACGTAAACAAGCCCATTACCGATGTGGTAGAAATGATGAGACCCTATGCGGCACAAAGGGGCTTTTCGATAAAAACCGAGCTTGGCAAACTTGGACAAACGGCCTTCGACGGCGATGCGGTTACGCAGATAGCTGTCAACCTGCTGGACAACGCTGTCAAATACGCCCGAAATGCCGAGGACAAGACTATTACAGTCCGAACAAAAAGCAGTGACAAATTTATCTTAATTGAAGTTGAGGACCATGGCCCCGGCGTCCCTCATCGTCAGCGAAAAAAGATTTTCGAGCAGTTCTATCGCTCCGCAGCAGAAGCCACGCGAGAAACCACCGGAACAGGTCTGGGCCTTGCCCTGGTGAAAAGATTCGCACAGGCACATAACGGTTTTGTAGAAATTGTCACCGCCAAACCGACCGGCGCGATATTCAGAGTGGCCCTGGCTGCCCATGTGTAAATATATACAGCCTTTTTATTCTATAGATTTTTGCATTACCTTAATCTTTACCTTAAGATTCTTTCCCGGCCATCCACCCCTATGTCGTGATAAGTCCTCAATATACGGTTATTTTATCATTTCTCTGAAGAAAGCCAAAGTCTGCCTCTCCAGTGGCAGGAAAATTTAAAAAAAACTTCAAAGCCGGCAAAGTAACTTCAATCAAGAGCACGATGCACTTGACCGACTTTACGTTCATCGTGAGCTTTATTTATTATCAAGGTTACAGGTTTATAAGAAGTTTTCGAACCAGTCCCACCAGCCAATCAGAAGATCGCTAAATTCTGTTTAGCGTTATGATCTCCAGTCCAGGCGACACGCTTTTCCGGAGGTTTACCGCACACTTGGTTTCATCATTTGCCATCTTACTTCCCTTGATAATGCATATCTACTGATAATAACGGCTTGTTGGCCGTGAAGATTTAGTTAATTCTCCCATCGAGGTCACTTAGACACACTGCTTAGTTTGTCTGTCAAAGTCTTACAGGTTTCAAAACTTAAAGAAATCAGATTATCAATATTGAAAAAAGCGATTTAGGGCAGTTTTGAAGTACTTTTTGAGGTACTGAATCGTCCTGATAATTGCCATCTGCTAAGAACTGAATTATGGGACGGTCGCTGCTGTGTGATAGGCCTGAAACGACTGTGCTGGTAAGTTCATCTGAAACAGATATTTATTGATTGCAACAACTCACCGCGGACCTTATTAATACGCCTGGAGGGATTCGAACCCCCAGCCTTCGGTTCCGTAGACCGACGCTCTATCCAATTGAGCTACAGGCGCAGGACTCAGTATGGCCGCTGTCGATACTAATTGCATAACAAATAGCTTTTTAACTTACTAATCCGACTGTTTTTGAATTATATACAAGATTTTGGGCTTATCAAGCAGAAAACGGACAAATAGCTTTGAACAAAAAATCCAGATTATTGTTCGCTGGTGAAAATTATATATCTGAGTGACGGCATTAATAGCAAACTCTCTGGCATATCTTGTTCCAAAAGTTTGCGGATTCCCGTTTTATAGAAGCCTAAATAATAGATATAGATGCATTCTGACTTTGATGAGGGATTTTTGTAGCTGTTATAGGAGGATTAAGTAGTGACTAACACAGATAAATGAACGGCTTTATTGGGGGGAATCTATCGTCCTGTATTATTTGGGACACTGGTGGCTGGAGCGGCATCTTCTTCCCATAGCTGAAGAATACATTTAAGGATATCCGACCTGCTGATAACGCCTACTACTTTGTCGTTTGATGTAACCGGAACTCTTCTGATAGAGTTGTCTCTCAAACAGTAGCAAACATCAAGCAAAGGCTCCCCCTCTTCAAAGTGGATGGCAGGTTGTGTCATAAAATCATTTACTGTCCTGTCTTTTTCATCTTCATAGGTGTGCAATAATCTTAGCACATCCTGTTCTGAAAGAATCCCGACCAGAGTCATATCATCTTCGACCACGGGGAGGCCGGTAATGTTGTTTTTCGACATAAGTCTTATGGCTTCAATTACAAGAATATTCTTTTTTACGCACACTACATTCCTGGTCATAATGTCTTTTGCTTCAAGCATTGTAAAGTCCCCTTTTCACCAATTTATTGTATTGATAAAAAGTATTTTTTAACTTGATAATATTTTACGGCAATAAATCCGTAATCGATTATCAGGTAATGGCTTTCCAGCTCTGGTTTAATTCTTCCATTAGTTTGATTACGTCACGGATCATTTGTGGGTCGCATTTTATATTGGCCTGTGACAGGCGGTTATTCATAAACAAATAGAGCTTTCGAAGATTGCTTGCTATTTCACCGCCGGCGTCCATATCCAGGACCATATTGAGCTCATTAATTATATCTTTAGCTTTGTTTATATAACGGCCCTTGGCTTCATAATTTTTCTCCTCCAGATCCTTGATTGCCAGTCTCATGAACTTGATTGCGCCGTCGTATAGCATAACAATGAGACGGCCTTTGCTTTGTGTTGTAACTGCATTGTCCTGATATGCTGTGATTCCATTCATAGTTTTGCTCCATTAAATTATATCTTGTAATGCGTATTGTGTTGGCTTTATCAGGTGATATTACGCATGACACACCACGATACTTGTTAGCAGGCATCTTGACTTATGGGGAGATGACCGAGTGCTTACGTCCCAGTCATCTCCCCTATAGTTTCAACACTTGAATGTTGTGTTGCTTACTTTTTATCTGAGCAGCGTTATTGCCATCTGAGGCATCGCATTGGCTTGTGACAACATAGCAATACCGGCCTGTGCAAGCACCTGGTTCCTTGTCAGGGTTGCCATTTCGGTCGCCACATCGACGTCCGAAACACGAGACTCGGCTGTCTGCAGGTTCTCGGCCTGAATGTTAAGCACCGATATGGTACCTTCCAGACGGTTCATCTTGTAACCGAACTGGGCACGAGCATTATCTTTGGTGTTGATTGCGCTGTCTAATGTTACCAAGGCGTTTTTGGCGCTGCCAACGTCGGCAATGGTCAGGCCTGTGATATTAAGGCCGGTCGATGCACTGGTTATATTGCTGCCGGTCAGGGCAATATTGTCGGTTGAAGCTTTACCAACCTGGATTGCCACGGAAGCGGAGTTGTCGAGCATACTGATGCCGTTAAACGTGGTTGCTCCGGCGACACGGTCGATTTCTTCCCGCATTTCTTTGAACTCGCTCTCCATAATTGCTCTCTGTGAGGAAGAGTACGAGCCCGTTGCCGCCTGCTCAGCCAACTGCTGCATACGCACTAATTTATCATCGATTGTTGCCATAGCCCCTTCCATTGTCTGCAGCATACTGATACCGTCCTGAGCATTACGGGCAGCCTGCCCGATAACAGCTATGTCGGCCCGCATCAACTCGCGAACGGCCAGGCCGGCTGCGTCATCCTTTGCACTGTTGATGCGCAGGCCTGACGAAAGCCTTTCGACCGATGTGGCCAGGGCATTGTAGCTTACACCCAGGTGTCGTGCGGCGTTTGCTGCCATAAGATTGTTCTTAATTGCTAACATTATTTTGACTCCTTAACATTAATAAGTTTCTTTTGGCCCTGTCAAAAACCACCAGAATATTCATTTGTATGTGCAACAAGCACTTTGTAACAATTCGCTCTCAATGGCCATTATCGACCAGTATAGGACAAACTTGAGGGATTTCTTTGATGCAGGTACCTGCAAAATCATTGGACCGGTAATCCAGATGAAATCAGGCTGATATTGCAGATAAGCTGCCCAAAGCAGTGAAAGAAGAAGAAAAATTACGTTAAATTATCGGACTGTTCAGGTGGAAATTTGCAGTTTGATATTTCATCCGCCTAAGAAATATTCTTAATTTTGGGAAACGTTCTTAATCTGTAAATATCAATGATGAATGACAGATAATTCTTTCCTGAAATTTCATAATGGAGTATAGTTAGGCCGATATATGCAATATGTAGAAACCAGAAGAAACAAATTTCGAAAAAGCTGTTCTAATGTTTATTTGAGACCACATCTCGCAAATGGGAGACTTCCGTTGCTGCCGAACAACGACAGTGAGAATAAAAACAACGTCTCTGGGAAAACCGATGAGGACAAAACTATCTCCGGAAGTTCTTCGTCCGAGCTGACCGTTGAGCAAGCTCTGAACCTTGCGTTTTCCTACTATGACGGCGGACATTTAACAGAGGTTGAAAAACTCTGTCGGCTGGTTCTTCAGAAAGTTCCCGGCCAGGTCGATGCGATGCACTTACTCGCTGCTGTTTTTAGTCAAAAAAGCCAATATGAAGAAGCGGTGCAGCTTTTGCAGGAAGCCATCAGGCAGGCACCGGGACATGCCCAGATACACAACAACCTTGGAATGGCGCTGTATCAACTGGGCAAGTCTCACGAAGCTGTTTCGCAGTTCAATAAGGCACTTCAAATTCGACCGGAATTTGCAAAAGCTCACAATAACCTTGGTGTTGCACTGATGAAGCTGGACCGTATGGACGATGCGGTAGCCGCCTGTAGGCGGGCAATCCACCTGCAGAACGATTTCAAGGAGGCGTACAACAATCTCGGGATGGCGCTGAAGAAAAATGGAGAATTGGAAAACGCGGTGGCATCATACGAGAAAGCGATAAACATAGATACCAAATATGCCGGGGCCCTGAGCAATCTTGGGATGGTGTTAATTGCTCAAGGTAGATTTAAAGAAGCGGCTAAGAACCTGCAAAAGGCGATAAACCTGGTCCCGGATTCAGCAGAATTCCAGGATAATCTGGGTATTCTTTTTAACCGGCAGGGGCGCTTTGAAGAGGCTGTTGGCGCATGTGAGAAGGCTATAGCTATACGCCCGTCCTATGTGGAAGCCCACAACAATCTTGGGACTGCGTTGATGGAACTTGGCCGATTTCCTGAGGCGATCGCCGCTTTTGAAAAGGCGATTGCTATTGATCCTGAATGTGCCCAGGCACATCACAACCGGGCACTTGTGCTGCTGCTGAGGGCTCAATTCGAGCAGGGATGGGCCGAATACGAATGGCGCTGGAGACATGCCGGTTTTTCCACTCCTCTGAGACCCTTCTCCCAGCAGTGGTGGAACGGTTCTGTGGAAGGGCGGATAAGGCTGCTCGTCTGGGGCGAACAGGGTATTGGCGATGAAGTACAGTTTTCAGGGCTCATCCGGCATATATTGTCGCGGGGTATTGATGTGGTTGTTGAATGTGATAAGCGCTTGGTGCCGCTTCTCCAGAGAAGCTTTCCCGGGGTCATTGTTGTTGAACGGACTGACCCTCCGGCGCCTTTGCTGAAAAACCCGTCAATTACTCATCAGGTTCCGATGGCCTCTCTTCCTCGCGCAATTGGATTGTCCCCGAATTCAATAGACTTTCAAAATCCCTTTATAGTCCCCGACGAGAAGCAGCGTGACCGATTTCGCAGCGAATATAAAGCGGACGGAGCTGCTGTGCTGGTGGGGATAAGCTTCAGAAGCGGCAACAGTCAGGAAGGGTCAAAGAGGTCCATAGGATTGGAGTGTTGGGGTCCCATATTGAAGGTCGAGGGAGCGCGATTTGTAAATCTGCAATACGGCGAGTGTTCGAGACAATTGCAGTCGGCATATGAGCGGTTCGGCGTGGAGGTTTTGAAAGATGAGAGGATCGACCCCCTTAATGACCTGGAAAGTTTTGCCGCCCAGGTGGCGGCTATGGACGTGGTAATTTCTGTGGACAATTCAACAGTTCACTTCGCCGGAGCTGTGGGTGTTGAGGTCTGGACTATGTTGCCTACTGTGCCGGACTGGAGGTGGGGTCTTGAAAGTGACAGGACTCACTGGTATCCCACAATGCGACTGTTTCGCCAGCAGGAGAGAGGAAAGTGGGAGCCGGTTATTTCAAGAGTTGCCAGAGAACTTACTTTGTTGATAAGCCGGAATGGAAATCGGTAATTCGACGTCGCTATAATGACCTAAGCCGTACACGAAGCAAGCCGGAGAAAGCAGAAAGGTCGAAGTGTAACTATTTTGGATCAGGTTGACCGTTTCATAATTTCATCACAAACTTTATTTTTATTGAAGCCTGTGAGCATCTGTATAGTAATGTCTTTCTAACTTGCTTTTAGCATCTCTTAATTGGTTCATAATATTGTCGATTATTTCCGGAGTGTAGTTTTGTTCTTTGTAAGCCATTTCCTTATATAAATCTCCGGTCAGCCATTTTTTGCCGAAATAAATCATATCCTTTATTTTCAGGATTTCGATGTCTATATCTCCTGATACTCCGGAAGCACCATGTTCGTGGATACCTCTGGCGCCTGCTATTCTCCATATCTGCCAGCCTCTTGACCTGGCGGTAAAACAATAGTCGCTGTCGCTGCCGATAAAGACAAAATTCTCATCCAGTAAGCCGATTTCCCGAACCATTTCCTTCCTGAGTATCATACAGGCCCCATTGCACCAGAGAATTTGTTCATCTTCGGTAAACTCTGATAGCCGGCCATGTTGGTGTTTTCCTAAAGGAAAGGCTTCATAACTCCCACCACAAATCACGTAGTCGGGATCTTCAGCATGCAATTGCAATGGAGCACCGATGCCGCATTCAGGATGCGAATTCATAAATGCTGTCATTTTTTCCACAGCAGCAGGTTCAATGTACATATCCTGGTTCAATACAAGAATATATTCGCAGGGTTGGCTTAAATACTTTTTTATGCCTTCATTTACTGCTGCGGTAAAATAGATGTTGTCATTGCTGTTGTCTCGAATAAATATTTCCACTTCGACTGTTTGCTTCTTTAAGGCAGCTTTGCATTTTTCGAGCTGATTTTTGTTCTTGTAATATGGGATTACAGCCGGAACCATTTTTTCTTGTCCATAGTGAAGCCTATGGTTTCCGATTTTATGCTTTGCTGCCATTGTTCGCAATTCTTTGGCGACGTCTTGAAATACAGGTTCCCATCGGCCCCATTTTTCCTGCCGGAAAAGTTTCATAGTCGGATACCAGGGACTGTCCTGGCGGTTCAGCATCCATCGCCATTCAGGAGCAAAAGGCAGAAGTGCCCAGACCGGCTTACCCATTGCACCAGCAAGATGCAGAACGGCTGTATCTACCGAAATAACCAGATCCAGATTCTCAATCGCTGCGACTGTATCTGTGAAGTCCTCGAACTCGGCTCCAAAATTTGTTATTGGTATTTCATCAGCCAATTCTTCGGCTTGCGCAGCCGCCTTGCCTTTCTGTAATCCGTATAACCGCACGCCATCAATCTTAGTCAACGGTGCAAAGTATTTTAGCGTACAAGAACGGTAACGGTCGTTGCCATGTGTTGGAGACCCGGCCCAAACAATACCCACCTTGAAATCCGCACCTGTCAGCTTGTTTCGCCAATGCTCTGCCTTCATCGGACAGCAGCTAATATATGGAACCTCAGCGGGAATCGTCGCCAGCGTGGTTGCGAATATTTTGGGCAGGTCCATAAGGGAAACATGATAATCAAACTTAACGGCCGGCTTGTTATCTAACGATGCTTCGACTAACTCGTCAACTCCCGGAAAGCTCTGTAAAAGTTTGTATAGAGGTTTTCTTACCTCAAGTATCACCGTTCCGACTCGGGCTTTGACCATGGGTAAATATCGAACAAAATGCAAAGTGTCGCCCAATCCCTGCTCATAATGAACAAGAAGCCTCTTGCCGGTCAAGCACGAACCGTCCCACCATGGTTTCTCGAAGCAGTGAGGATAAGTGGTTATACCCAGCTTTGGATTTCGTCGCCATTCGTACTCTTTCCAGCCCTCGGTGAGTCTTCCGGTTCTCAGGAGCACAAGCGACAGGTTCCAGTGCGCCTCGGCAAAGTCCGGATCGAGTTGCAGGGCCCGCCTGTAATTTTCAATCGCCTCATAATTCTCAATGGCCTCGGCATATCCTCCCTGGGCATTTAGAACGAGTCCTAAATGGTTGTATGCCTCGGCGAAATCAGGTTTGAGCCG
>JABMRO010000183.1 GCA_013202635.1 Planctomycetota bacterium | reverse complement strand
TATTACCCGTATTTCAATATACAAGGATGGGCTTTAGCCCATGCAATTAGTAGGGTGCGATATATCGCACCATTAGCTGGAAAAACTTCTTTGATTTGCCAGACTACTTTGTGTATAATAGACTTCTGGAATGCGAGTCGGACTAATCCAGGATGGTTACGGCATTTTGATGGGCTTCGCCGGTAGGATGGGCTTTAGCCCATGCGGTTAGGCTGCAATATTCTCAATAAAACAGGAGGACAATTATGAGCAATATAAGCCACAGGAGCAGAAAAACAATTTGTTGTGTTTTTGCTGTTATTTTCTTTTGTGCGCTTGGAGCCTACGCTACTGTTTCATTGCCGGCACCGGATAATGCAGCCTTGCTCTATTATCAGGCACTTCTATTTCGCCCAGAGCTTGATGATGAAACATTCATACATTTCGACCGTGTGTTGAGTGGCGATGATCCCAATGAGATGGTAAGAGAATATCTGAATTTGCCGGAATCTCGCCAGGCTATTCGGATTACTGAAGCTGCTTCTAAAATTCTGGATTGCAGTTGGGGTATAGATCGTTCTCAGGGACTCACATTATTAAAAGAATGGCGCAATCTTGCTCTTTTTCTTGAAGTAGATGCACGTACTTTAGCTTTTGATGGAGAATACCGGACTGCACTTGAAAGATGTCTAAGTATTCGAAGTTTCGCTCATCACATCGTTGATGAGAACATCCTTGGTTATTTGATTTCGATGCCGATTGACTTCCGATCTTTGCGCTGCATTCATTACGCTCTTGGCTCAATGCCACCGGATAGAGATACCCTTATATGGTTACAGTCTCAGATTAGTGTTGTGCAAGGAGCTCCATCGACGCCAGCAAGGGCATTAGAAATTAGTTTGAATGATGACTTAGAGTATTTAAGTGGGCACCCTGAGCGTTTTACTGAGTGGAGAGAATATATTTCGGAGAGGATTGAAGATGAAAGTACCAAACAGGAAATTCTAAGCCTCACTTATGAAGAGGTACTTGAGCGAGCGAAAGAGTCATACGAAAGGTTCTTATCATCTGTGAATCGAGTTATTGGAAGTGATATGCTGTATCCACAGAAGCATTCGGAACTAAAGGAATTGGAAGATGAATTGAAAAATCGTTCCATTGTTGATGATCCATTTGTCCTTATATGGGCATTTCCGCGTAATGTGGCCGAATGGCACAACATATACGTTCGAGGGATAGCCAACTTCAATGCAACAAAGGTTGCCATAGAGATTTACCTTGTAAAGGCAGAAACCGGGCAATTAACGGATGTGCTTCCTGCTAATTTACCTAAAGACCCCTTCAGCGGCCAGGACTTCGAATATAACACAACGGATGAAGGTTTTTCTATTAGCTTCGATCCTGAGAACCTTAGTAATTTAAGAGTCCGCCAATTTGAATTCATTGTTGCACAGTGATAAGGATTGTGATCCTTGTTAATAAATAAGCCTTGTTATCAAATCTCAAAAGCCATCATTGACTAAACCTTATAATTTGTCTATCCTGTTGTGCTGGTTTCTCTGTACGCGTAGAGATTCGGATGTACGTTTTATTAAAGAAAGAATTTGCAATGCTTAAAAGAACACATAATTGCGGCCAGCTTCGCATTGAAGACGCCGGAAAGAAGATTATTTTAGCCGGCTGGGTACATTCGTACCGCGACCACGGAAATCTGGTTTTCATCGACCTGAGGGACAGGGAAGGCCTGACCCAGTTGGTTTTCAATCCCGATACTCAGCCCAAAGCCCACGAACTGGCAAGAACGGCCCGCTGTGAATGGGTCATAGCGATTGAAGGCCTCGTTCAGCCCAGAAGCGAGGGTATGGCAAATCCAAAACTGCCGACGGGCCAGATTGAAGTTGCTGTCCAGCAGCTTGACATCCTCAACGTCTCGAAGACACCACCGTTTGAAATAGACAGCGCCGAAAAGACAAACGAGGAGATTCGCCTTGTCAACCGGTACCTCGACCTTCGCCGGCCGCAAATGCGGCAGAAACTGCAAACCCGTCATAGGGTCACAATGACCGTGCGCGAATATTACGACAAGCTGGGTTTCTGGGAAATTGAAACGCCGATGCTCGCAAAGAGCACTCCCGAAGGCGCAAGAGATTTCCTCGTGCCTAGCAGGCTTCATCCGAATTGCTTCTACGCACTGCCCCAGTCGCCGCAATTGTTCAAGCAGATTCTGATGGTCAGCAGCGTTGACAAATATTTCCAGATAGTCCGCTGCTTCCGCGATGAAGACCCCCGCGCCGACAGGCAGGCCGAATTCACACAGATCGATGTCGAGATGAGCTTCGTCGATAGCAACGATGTCATCGACATCAACTCGAACCTCGTTGCCCATATATGGAAGCAGATACTTGATGTCGATGTATCTCTGCCGATTCGCCGGATTACTTATAAAGAATCGATGGCTGACTACGGCACCGACAGGCCCGACCTGCGTTTCGATATGAAGCTCAAAGACATTTCCGACTTCGCAAAACAAAGCTCCTTCAAGGTATTCACCTCGGTGGTTGAAAAAGGCGGTATAGTAAAAGGCCTTTGCGCCCCCGGCGGAGAAAAATATTCCAGAAGCGATATCGAAAAAACCCTCACCGCCTTCGCCGCCGACTATGGCGCAAAAGGACTGGCCTGGTCGAAAGTAAAAACGGAAAACGACAAGCTCACCTTGCTCGGCGGCAGTGCGAAGTTCTTCAGCCCCGAAGCTCAGCAGCAGATAATGGAGCTCTTCGGTGCGAAAGAAGGCGATTTACTTTTGTTTGTCGCCGATACCGAAGCCGCCGCCAACAAGGCCCTCGGCCCCCTGCGATGCAAACTTGCCCGCGACCTGAAACTTTACGACCCGAAAAAATTCGAGTTCGTATGGATAGTGGACTTTCCCCTGTTCGAATGGAACGAAGACCAGAAACGTTACGACTCACTGCACCATCCGTTCACTTCTCCCATCGAAGAAGACCTGGACAAGCTTGAGACCGACCCGGCCAACATCTGTTCGCAGGCATACGACATCGTTGTCAACGGCTCCGAAGTCGGCGGCGGAAGTGTTCGTATCCACAACCCGAAGATTCAGCAGAAGGTCTTCGACCTGCTCAATATTTCGAGAGACCAGGCGC
>JABMRO010000182.1 GCA_013202635.1 Planctomycetota bacterium | reverse complement strand
GGCCTTCGACGAGCTCCTCCACACGCTTTTTCATTTCGTTGGCGGCCTTATTGGTGAAGGTGACGGCGACGATAGCGCTTGTCGGGACGCCGGAAGCGATGAGGTGAGCGATACGGCAAGTGACGATGCGAGTCTTTCAACGGATAATCTTTGGCTACAAGCATTTTCTTGGTTTGGGGGTCGATCACTAAATCCGGCATTTCAGAAAGCACATTACGCCAATGCTCCGCTTCTTTCGTTTTGCCCAGCTCATCCGCAAGCTCCGCCGTTGTTTCAAACGCCCATCTTATCAGGGCAATATCGTAATTTGTAATCGTCGGGAACCATGCTTCGAGGCGGTTATCGTTAATCTCAGGCGAAGAGCTTAAAGGAAGAATTCGCTTTCCGTCGGGGCCCTTTTCGGTAATCGCCTCAAGAAAGATTGATGTGTCTTTGAGCCATGGATAAGCGCGTTCTTTCAGAAATTGTCTGTCCATACTGTATCGCCAGTGCAGGTAAAAGTGGTGAGCCAGCCAGGCTGCGGTAGTGGCTGAGTGCGTGTACTGGTGCCAGCCGCCAATCTGTTTCTGCTCCAGGTCGGCCGTCATTGGGACATTCAAGCCGGGCAAATTAAAGAACCTTTTTGTCCATGCCCTTGCTGTTTTTCGTGTATCCCACAGCCAGTTAACGTATCCGAGTGCCCCTTCAAGCTGATTGCCGCTGTAAGCAGGCCAGTAGCTCAACTCGGTGTTCAGGTCGTGATGATAATCTCCTTTCCATGGCGGAATTTTTCCGTTGTCGGCAGTCCATGGACCCTGAAGTGTAATTGGGGGGGTGTTTGGCCTGGTTGCAGCACCGAACTTGTACATTTCAAGATACCACTGCCTTTCAATGACGGCATTGGGCACGCTGAGAGAAGATTTATTCCAGAATGAGTCCCACCACTTACGATGCGTATTAACTGATTTGGTAAATCCGGCCCTGAGAGCTTTTTGGCAGTTTTCACGAGCCATCCGCAGAGGATTCTTTGATTCTTTCGAAGTTGTAATCGACCAGGCTGCGAACCAATTGTTTTGTGATTTCCGCCAGGCGACGACTACAGCAAACTTGAATCCGCCCCAGCCTTCCTGCAGATATCCTGTCCAGTTGTCACCGCGGGATTCGAGGGGTGCTTTATATCTGAGGCTGGCCAGGTCGCCTGCGCTAATTTTTCCTGGCCCGGCATCCTCTGTAATTTTGCCTGCAAAAGGCGGGGCCAGCAGCTTGAGCTTGATTGGTTCAGATGAGTCAATCCGAATCATTCCAACAGGCTCTGTCGCGTGGGTAAAAACACGTACTTTATTTTGGCCACCGAATTGAACCGTCGCGGCTGCTTCGGCAAGATTCAACGATGCCTTTTCAAAGACGGGACTATTTCCGATGGTTATTTCGATACGTCCGGCGGGTATTTTCGTCGGTCCGGCATTGCCGTAAGGTTTATCATAAAGACGGTGGAGGTCGGTGAGCCGGCCTTCGGTGACCCATTGGCGCATAGTCTTGTATGAATATTCTTTTGTGTGAAATTCCGGTACCGGACGAAGGTCCCACAAGTCTGTTCTATCAAGAGATATTTTCAAAGGAGAGCCATCACCCCATACGAGGGCACCGAGCAGGCCATTACCCAGCGGCATTGCTTCATCCCAGGTTTGCGAAGGCGTCTCGAAATGCAGGCCATGCCTGGGCATTGGTTTGCCGTTCGCATTTAAGGAACAAACAGAAATAATTATTGCTATGGAAAGAACCCGAAGCACCTTTGGCGAATCATACCATTTCATAAGTATATCCTCGAACATAAACTATTGCTTTATTATGCGTGATTTGAGTTGCTGTCATTTCGCGGCTATTATACCCTCCGTTGGGCAGGAATGACAATAGGTATGTAACGGATCGCTGTTATTTTTCAATCTCTCGGTGCCTTTTCAACCACTTTTGCACCCACTGCTCGGCCTGTTCGGGTCTCTGTAATTTTCCCTCCAACTGGGCGACATACAGTTCTTCCGACAACTGTCCCAAAGCAGGTCCCGGGACAGCACCCAAGCGAATCAGGTCGTGGCCGTTCAGCAGCGGTTTAGGTCGTAAATCAATGTCACCTAATTCCTTTATCCTATTGTTAAGGTTTTCTAACGCAGCAGTATTGTCCGGGCCGCCTTCAGCCATTTGAATCGCTCTCTGGAGCTCGTACAGGTCGCCGAAGTACGGCTCTGCCAGAATCTTTTTCAAGTCAGCCAGAGACATTCCGTCGTCGAGCAGTTTGCCTCTGTTGGCTAATAAGAATTTTATATGTTTGGTCTGAGTTTTGCTTAGTTTCAGAACCTGACATTTCTCAATCGCGAAATCCGTCGGGCAACCGACAAAAAAGCAGGCCAATGCCAAAGCAAAATCAACTTGCTTTCGCAGTTGAGCTAATACGTCAATTGCTTTTTCTCTGTGTTGACGAGACAATCTGGGAAAGACCGTCTCAACCAATCCGCTGTCAAAGAGCATCGAGGCCCCTGCAGAGCGGTTGGGATTAACGAGTATTCCCTCTAATTCCATCGATATGCGTTCGCCGCTTATTCGAGCTATATTTGCTGCGTTGCTGCAAATCGCCGACCATGTTAACGGCTCAATCGTAAAATCAAGCTGAGTCGAAAACCTCACAGCCCGAAGCATACGCAGATAATCTTCACTAAATCGCGCTGCCGGCCTGCCAATAGTCCGCACTATCTTTGCTCTAAGGTCCGCCTGGCCGTCAACATAGTCTATCACCTCTTTTTTAAGATGGTCATAAAACATTCCGTTTATGGTAAAGTCTCTTCGTTCGGCGTCCTCAGCGGCATTGGCAAACTGAACTGCGGCGGGGTGTCTGCCGTCAACGTAGTCGGTTTCGGTCCTGAACGTGGCAACTTCCACTTGCTGGTCTTCAATCAAAACAATGATTACACCGAATTTTGCACCGACTTTCAATGTGCGTCTGAACAATCCTGTTACATCTTTGGGCTGGGCGTCAGTAGCAACGTCATAGTCTTTGGCGCGTTTACCCAATAACATGTCGCGCACACAGCCGCCGGCCAATAACGCCTCGAAACCGTTACGCTTCAATCGCTTAAGTATTTTTATAGCTGCCTGTTTGTTTGTCATTCGTTGGCCTTCTTTAATATGGTTACTGCCATTGTTCCCCAGCGGCGCCTATCTATTATTTGAAATTCGCCATATTGTTCCAATAAAGATACCTTCCGGTCGGTCCTGACAATAACAATTCCGTCGCCGACCACCTGCTCGCCCAGCAAATGCAGCAAACCGCTCAAAGGCGAATTGTCCTGAACATCCATTGAAGCGGCATAGGGTGGGTCAACAAAGACAAGGTCATACTTTTGGCTGTCCGAATTTAATAATACCCCAAATTTGAATGCGTTGGCCCTTATAATTTCAGACTCATTAACAAAGTCGGCTTTTTCTATGTTTCTCTTTAGAACCGAAATAATCTTTGGGTCCTGTTCAACGAAGGTCACGAAGCGGGCCTTTCTGCTGATGGCTTCGAGACCGAGGGAACCGACTCCTGAAAACAAATCAGCGACTATTGCACCGTTCGGCAGGTCATATTTGTAAAGAACACTGAAAAGCGATTCTTTTACCCTGTCGGTGATAGGGCGGGACACCTGGCTTTGGGGGCCGAGCAGTTTCATTCCTCGTTTTGAGCCTGCTATTATTCGCATTTTGGGATTTTTGCTATTATTATTTTGTGGCCCAGTAGTCAAGCACAAGGACTTTATCCAGGTGCGGGCCTAAAATTTTGCCAAATTCCTTGTGGTTTGGATTCGGTAAGTATGCTGCCCTGTCGGCTTCGCTTCTAAACGTCACCAGAAAACAGTGAGTAAAGCCCTGCTGGCGGTTCTCCACGCTTACGTCGGTGCCCCATTCGAAATCACATATCGCATCGATTTTGCCCGGCAGGGCACGGAAGGCGTCCTCAATTTCTCTTATCTGTTGGCTGGAAGTGCCGTCCTTGAACTTGAACATAACGACATGACGCAGGCCCCGGGACTCTTTGCCTTCGGTGAGACATTCCTCCCTGTGGACGCTCACAAAACAGCCGGACAAAAGAACCGCCCCCATAGCCAGATATAGAACATTCCTGAGCATACTTTATTACCTCCAATAATTTACTGCTGATTCATTTCGATTACCATTTGTGACAAGGGATTTTATCAGTAAGGCCGTCTGCCGTCCATACCAAAATTGTCAGATGCAATTCTACTCTGAACTATAGTTTTGCGGGCATCCGACGACCACTGAAAACGAGATAAAGTGCGATATCAAAGCAAAAGCTCACTGATTTGGGTGGCACACTGGCGGAACTTGTCTGCGGGGAGCGTTACGGTCTGCCATTTTGGACTGCGGTGTTTCATAAACGAGTGATAGTCGTCTAATTTGACGGTAAAAAATATATATCTATCCGCATTAAAATCGAAGACATCCACGCCGTTAAAATCAACGTCTATGTTCTCTATTAAATAGACAAAAATGAAGACCGCTTGATAAGCCGGGCCTAAAACCTCCTGCCACTTTACCAAACCATTAACATCTTCGGCTGTTACCCAGCATTCGAAGCTCGTCATTTTCTCCAGGCTGGTGCCGGTGAACTTTCTGCCCTTTATCTCGGCAATTATTATTTGCCTGTCGGGCGGATATACCAAAAAATCGAAGCTCTTAACTTTGCAGTCTGTAAAGGCGGCCTGTTTGTGTTCGTCTATCGAAATGTATTGGATTCGATTGTCGATCAGCCAATTTTCGAAGGCCTGCTCATAGTGATTTGGAAAAGAGTCCTTCTTCATAGCTCAGTCCTTCTCGCTACCCGCTGACTGAGGCATCAATAGCCGCTTATCAAGGTGTTTGGGCTTATAATGTTATTTGTCGGCTTTGAATAAAAGCGGAACGAGTACATTCAAATATCGCCGCCACAATCGCCATTCGTGGCTGCCTTCTGTAATGTGGGCGACGTGTTTGATGTTGTCGGTATTCAATCGCTCGATAAGCTTCCGGTTTGCCTGGAAAAGGAAATCTTTATTGCCGCATCCTATCCAGAGCAGATTAAGCTTTTTGTTTTTAGCTTTAGCGTTGGCCAGGAGTTCATCAAGCTTCGGACTTTTTGGTACGGCTGAGCTAAAAGCGCCTACCCAGCCGAAAAGCTCAAGATTGCCCAGCCCTATAGTCAGTGACTGCCCGCCGCCCATAGAAAGGCCGGCTATGGCCCGGTTTTTTTGGTCCTTACTTACTCGATAGTGTTTCTGGATATAAGGAATTACATCTTCAATCAGGTCCTTCTCAAAGGCTCCGTATTTGCCGATACTTCGCATATCAGGAGGCGCCGAAGGCGTATGGCCGTAGGGCATCACGATTACCATTGGTTTGGCTTTTTTCGAGGCGAGCAGATTATCGGCGATTAGGTTGGCACGGCCAACAACCGTCCACGCATCTTCGGTATCGCCCATCCCATGTAAAAGATAAAGAACGGGGTATGGGACATTTTTGCTCATCTCGTAGCCGGGCGGTGTATAGATGTAAAGCCCGCGAGTAACACCGAGTGACTTCGACGGGTACTTATGCAGGTGGACCGTGCCGTGCGGGACCTGCTGTTGTTGAAAGAACATCGGCTTCTTGCCGGGTATTTCTACAAGGTTCTTCGAAGTCCGAATCCACACCTTCAACCATGAATTGGCGGGATCAACTATCTGGAGCCCATCAACGATGAAGCTGTATTCATAAATCTCCGGCTCGGCGGGGCCCAAAGTAATGCTCCATACTCCCGATTTATTTCTGGTCATTGGCCTGATGCCCTGAGCAAACTGAACATTCACACCCACACTTTTGGCGTTCGGTGCTTTGAGCCTAAACGTTACCCGGCCGTCTGAATGTGCCTGGGGGGATATGAGAATTTGCCTTCGCGAAGACGATGCCTGAAGATGTGAGGCTGAACAAACCAAAACCGATAGTAAAAGGAATAAAGACGCTGATTTAAGAAATCTCATTTTCTTACCTCCAAATAAATCCCGCACATTCCTGATAACAATAGCCAATACAAAACTAAATCAAGACATTAGACCTGATAAAAATTCATCAGCATCCACAAGCTCCTGTTCGCCGCTTGACATATCTTTGACGGCGAGCTTGTTGTCTTTGAACTCATCACCTATGATGATACATTTCCCGGCGTTTTGCTCCGAGGCCTGTTTGAGCTGCTTGCCTAATTTGGTTATCTTATAACTAAAATTGGCAGCAAAGCCAGCCGAGCGTAACTTCATTGTCAGTTTAACGGCTGCTTCTTTGTTGTCCTCGTCCACACAGGCAAGAAAAAAGTCCAATCTCCGCCGGGGCAGTTGTTTTTGCAGCAGTTTTTTTTCTTCAAGGAGGATGCCGAGAACCGCATCACCCATTCCCATTCCAGTACCAGATATTGGCGGTCCGCCGAAATCTTGAAGGAGGTTGTCGTATCTTCCTCCACCACAAATTGCCCGAAGCTCGCTGGCAACATCATGAACTTCAAATACGATACCGGTATAATACGCCAGCCCTCGAACAATACCTGGGTCATAGACACAGAAATCACCTACTCCCATCATATCCAAATTGTCAAGAACACACTTTACGTTGAGGAAAGCGCCGGATCCTTCTTCTACGAAATCTTTAAGCTGTGGTATCGAATCGACGCTCATAAAATCCAGTATTTTTTTGACTGTGTTTTTGTCTGGAATTTGTTCTCCGAGGATTTTTTCAAAAGTATCTGAGGGTAATTTGTCTTTCTTGTCAAGGATAACATATATAGACTCAAGCTTGTCTTCGGGAATACCCAGGCTTATAAGGTAATCAGCCAGCAGTTCCCTGCTTGATACTTTGACTTTGATGTCTTTACTCGTAAGTCCAATTTCACGTAAATAATCCACTGTTGTAAAAATGACCTCGGTGTCGGCAAGGGGACTATCTTCGCCGATTATATCGATATTCCATTGGAAGAACTCTCGCAGTCGGCCTTTTTGGGGGCGTTCGGCGCGGAACAACCTCGGTACCGAAAACCACTTTATCGGCTTGGGCAGCGAATTAATTCGCTGGTTTACCATGCGTGCCAGCGTCGGTGTAATTTCAGGCCTTAGGGCCAGGTCTCTGCCGCCCCTGTCCCGCAGAGAGAAGAGCTGGTCAACTATCTCGTCTCCGCTTTTTATCTGAAACATCTTTAGATACTCGAATATCGGCCCATCGTATTCTTCAAAGCCGTTGCGGACGGACACCTTCTTCCATCCGTCGATTATCCAGTTTCTGACTGCCATCTCGGGTGGATAAAAATCCCTTGTCCCTTTTACCGGCGGTATCTTCATCTCTTTCTCTTTTTCTGTTTTTTCTTTGCCTTTTGCTTTTCGGTTACGTTATTGTCGAATTTTATCTTAATATACTCCTCCATCTGCTTGTCATTTGTAAAGTGCAGCTCGTAATCGTATTCTCCCTCGACAAAATCGCAGTCCCCATGACGGTATCCTCTGCAGATGTTCGGCCTTTTATCGTAAATCTTACAACGATTATCTTTTTTCGAGAGGTGTCTGCACCGGTTGTTTATGTTAATGTACCAGTCGCCTTCCTCTACGAAGACCGTCATATTCTCATGGCACAGATACCATCTTATATCATCGTAATCATCTTTGTCTTCCGGGGTCTCAATCGGCAGCGCAAAATACCGGCAGCACAATCCGGTACACTTTTCACATTGACTTTTCTTAGCCATATACAACAAACTCCAAATAACCTCAATACCATACCTCAACCACTAAAATCCATAACTATACGGTATTAGCCGTCAGCCGTCAAGAAAAGCAAAATCCGGCGCGATGTTTTTGAATTGCGCCTGGATGGGCTGGGATACAACCGGCCTATAGCTGCCTGAGGAATATAAGTCCTCATTTTGGCCGGTAACGGCAGTGACACGTACACGAAAGGGAAATAAACAGTAGAAGTTGAGGGACAGGTTTGATAATATAATTAATCGTTAGTTTTAAGGGATATTGTAAAGCGGTAGATATGGCAAATTTCCGCTGACTATCAGGAGGAAATAAATGATAAGCAGAAGAATTTCAGCAGTAATGATAATTGTTTGTTTACTTGTGAGCACGCGGGTTTTGGCCGGCGACTGGCCACATTGGCGCGGGCCGTTTCTGAACGGTTCGAGTGAAGAGAAAAACCTGCCGTCGAGCTGGAGCAAGACGGAGAATGTCGCCTGGGTGGTCTCACTTCCCGGCCATAGTTCCGCTACGCCTATTATTGCCAAAGGCAAAGTCTTTGTAAGCTCGACGGATAAAAACAGCGGCAATCTTTTTGCTCTTTGCCTTAATGCCAAAAATGGCAAGGAGCTATGGCGAAAAAAGCTGGGAGCGTCAAGCAGGAAGGTGCCCAGAAACAATCCGGCCACGCCTTCGCCTGTGACCGACGGTAAGTATGTTTATTTCATGTTTGGTTCCGGTGATCTGGTTGGGATGGACTATGAGGGAAATATCCTGTGGTCGCGCAATCTCGAGAGTGAATACGGCAACATCTCAATAAAGTACGGCTACAGCTCAAGCCCGCTGCTTTTTGACGAGAGGCTTTATATTCTCATTCAGCGGCGCCATACGGCCTATCGGTCTCCTCAGAGCACGAGCCTCGATGCATTCATACTGTCGGTTGACCCGAAAACAGGCGAAAATATCTGGAGGCAGCCCCGCGAGACCGATGCCCTGAACGAGTCGCTTGACTCTTACAGCTCTCCGATACCCTATGAACATTCCGGACATGCCGAAATTGTCGTCATAGGCAGTGATTACGTTACGGCCAATGACCCGAAAACCGGCAAAGAGTTCTGGCGATATGAATACGCCAAGCAAAAGAGTACAAGAGGACGGAACATCTCCTCTGTTGTTACCGGCGAAGGGCTAATATTTGGTGTTCCGCCGAGAGGCAGTCAGGGTCTTTTAGCATTCAGAAGCGGCCGAGAGAGCACTGTTACCGATGACAATATCGTCTGGGCATTTAACGGGCCTGCACCGGACGTCAGCACCCCCCTTTACTACAAAGGCAATATTTATGTCCTTGGCGACAGAAGAGGCGGGGTTATGACGTGTCTCGATGCCGTTACGGGCCGGCAAAAATGGCAGGGTGAACTCGGGGGCAGGGCCCCATGGTGGGCATCCATCACGGCCGGAGATGATAAGCTCTACTGTATTAGTGAAGCCGCCGAGGCCGTTGTTCTTGCCGCCGATGACGGACGTTTCAAAATCCTTTCGCGAATCGATATGGAAGACAAGCCCGTTCAGGCCTCAATCGCCATCGCCGACGGACGGTTGTTCATTCGTACCGCCAGCAAGCTGTTCTGTATCAGTAATTAGAGCAGCTTGCAGGTACAAATACGAGTGAGACTACCAGCTTTCTAAACGGCTCAGAGAGCACTTATAAGGACAAACTTGTCTTAAAGTGTAGTCTGTGACACAAAAACAACCCAAAATAACATAATCAGACCAGGCAGGAGTGGTTCTAATTAGTTATAAAATCTATTGCCATCAACTTGCGTTATAACGACTCAGTGTGGTATAATAATACACAAGAACATCTGCAGGGCTCATAATGTCTGGCGAAAATATCGGTTTAGCAGAACCTTCATAAACAGAGAAGGAGACCTGATATGTGCAGTGGAAAAGGCTTTACCCCCAAAAAGAAAAGAACTCTCTATATTGAAGGCGGAAGGTTTATAGCGGGGTTTACCTTAATAGAGCTATTGGTAGTTATTGCCATTATTGTGTTATTAATGGCGGTCTTGATGCCGGCACTACAGCGGGTTAAGGGACAGGCAAAGGCGGTAGCCTGTCAGTCGAACCTGAAGCAGTGGGGCCTTTACTTTTCGATGTACACGGACGACAACAACGGTTATTTCCATAGAGGCTGGAACGTCGGTGCGGACCAGGATGCGAGTTGGATGACTGTGCTGCGGCCATACTACATACACAACCAGGAACTCTGCTGCTGCCCGACGGCAACGAAACCTTACGACCAGGGCTGGCAGGTACCGCATGCGGCCTGGACGAACTATTATGACGAGTACGGCAGCTATGGGATTAATATATGGGTTACCGACCCGCTGCCGGGGCGGGAGGGGGGCAAGCCGGGTGAACACTATTGGAGGAGCCGCGATGTCAATGGTGCGGCTAATATACCACTTTTCCTGGATGACCTGTGGTGGGATACAAGGCCACATGACACCGATAACCCTCCGTTGTTTGAAGGCCAGAGGGACGACTGGACTTCGAATGCGATGAAAATGCTCTGCATTAACCGGCACGATGGATTTGTGAACAGCGTTTTTGTGGATTTTTCTTCCAGAAAGGTCGGACTTAAAGAACTCTGGACGTTGAAGTGGCATCGAAATTACGACACAAGCGGCACATGGACACAGGCGGGCCTCGTCCAGTCAGATGACTGGCCCGAGTGGATGAAAGGATTCAAGGACTACTGATTTTCTACGCTCTCCAGGGACGCTGTCTTTCTATGTTGCCGGATAAGATGTTCCTGGCGATAAGTACGTCTTCGATGACCTGAAAATCGAACATTCCCACGCAGAGAAAATCGGCACCGTTTTGAAAAGCATATTTGAAGCCGTTTCTTGGATGGATAGCGCCGGCGGCCAATACCTTATAAGCAATCCAGGGCTTTTTCACCGTCTTCATAAACTCGGCGGTTTTTTCAGGGTACTTGTCCCAGTAGTTGTCATCGCGGTAATTATCAATAACATCTTCTTGCTGGTTTGGCCTGCGCGTTGACCAGTATTTGGTGCTGTGGTGGGTTTTCATGTAGAAGTCGGCGTCGATGCCCGCCTTTTCAGCGGCCATGGGCGTGCGGAGATTATGCCCGCCGACGCCGGCGATGACGCCGTTGTCTTTTATAAAATCTACGACTTTTCCGATAAGGTCGGTTCTGTCGTTCCGGGCCCAGTTGTCTCCGATATTTCCCAGTAAGAAAGCTCCGGTTGCTCCGTTATCAATTGCTTTTTTGACGTCGGATGTAAGGTCGTCCGTCTCGGCCATGCATTGGGCGAACCACTGAATTTTGCCGCCTCTTTCGTTCCAGTATTTTTTCAAAAGCCCGGCCGAGCCGGTTCCGGTGATGATAGTGTTGATTCCATTTTCCTCACATATCTGGAGGGTTTCTATAATCTTTTCATCTGTGAAATAGTGGTTCAGTAAAGAAGATACATAAATCAAATCTCTGCTGTGAGCGTATCCGCTGATGAGATTTCCGCCGCAGATTATCCTGCTTATCTTGACATTGCCGATTTTGCCCGTGGGCAGGCCTTTAGCGGAGCCTGCGGTTTGTTTGGCGGGCTTATTCATTTGTGCTAATAAAGCTTTTTCTTCGAGACTCATAGCTGATGTAACGGCCGCGGAGGCAAGGAGGGATTTTTTGACGAACTGTCTTCGATTCAAATCTTTTGACATTTTCTGCACCCTTACTATTGTTGCTAAACGTGTTACGCCCTCCAGGGACGGCGTCTGTTCAATTTACCGGAGAGCGCATCTTTTGCGATGAGCACATCTTCGATAACCTGAAAATCAAACATCCCGACGCAGAGGAAATCTGCACCATTTTCAAAAGCATATTTGAAGTCGTCTCTTGGATGGATAGCACCGGCAGCCAGTACCTTATAAGCAATCCAGGGTGTATCCAGCTTTTCCATAAACTTTATTGTCTCTTTCGGAGTTTTGCTCCAGATATTATCGTTCTCAGGGTGAATCTTGGCTGACCAGTACTTTCCGGGATGCAGTGTCTTGACCCAGTAATCAGGTTTAAGGCCGGCTTTTACACAGGCCTTGACTGTACTGAGCAGGTGTGCTCCCATTCCGCCGGGTATGCCCTGCTCTTTGATATATTCGAGCGCTTCGCCCAACAGGTCAACCTGGCCCTTTTCGACCGCATTATCTGCAAGGCCGCCCTGTATATATGCCGAATGGACCCCGCTATCGACGGAGCGTTTTATTCCTGTCTTGATGTCCGGCCCACCGGCACAATCCGAAATCCACTGAATCTTGCCGCCTCTTTCATTCCAATACTTATTGATGACCCTGTCGGAAACAGGATTAGTCAAAATGGCATTGATGCCGTTCTCCTCGGCCAGCTCCAATGTTTCAAAGACCTTTTCATCGGTATGATAAGCCACGACCAGAGAAGAAACATAAGTCAGGTCCCTGCTGTGCGCCCAGCCGCCGATTAGATTTCCGCCGCAGAATATCCTGCTGATATTGAGGTTGCCAATTTTGCCTCTCGGCAGACCTTTGACCGCTGCTGCGGTCTGTTTGGCGGGCTTTTTCATTTGTGCTAATAAGTTCTTCTCTTCAAGACTCAAAGCCGACGTAACCCCGGCCGAGGCTATCAGAGACTTTTTGAAAAAATCGCGACGATTCAGATTTTCCGACATTTTTTATACTCCTAAAGTCTTTACGTCAATAAAACAATTATAGCGGCTTTTCAATATTAATTCAATCACAATTTCATCATTACTTACCCCCGTGTTTGAGTAAAAGTTCGACGATTTCTGTTTGTCCTTTGTCTTTTGCCCATTTTAAAGGGGTTAGGTGCTTGGAATTTTTTGCGTTAATATCTGCGCCTTTTGTCAGTAAAAGCTCAACTATCTTTTTTTGTCCGCTACTGGCAGCGTAGTGCAATGCTGTATAATTGCCTTCGGAGGTTTTCGTATTAACATCGGCTCCTTTCTCAATTAGGTACTCCACAAATTTTTCATGTTCATCGAATATTGCAAGCATCAGTGGGTTCCAGCCAATTTCCATTTGCGCATTGACATCAGCGCCTTTTTCGACAAGTAGCTTTGCTAAATCATAGTCTTTATCTCTGACTACGCGATGCAGCAGTGTATCTCCACCTGGATCCTTCGCGTTGAGATCTGCACCCTTGTTAATAACGAACTTTGTAGTCTCCCGGTCTGCCCAAAGATATGCCATATGCAGTGGTGTACAGCCAACTTCTTTGATTTTTGCGTTTATGTCCGCGCCGCTATTAACAAGGAATTCCACTATTTCAAGGTATCCAATACCTGCCGCCCTATGCAGAGGTGTTGCACCAGAACTGTCACTTTCATCGATCTTGGCACCATTATTAATAAGGGTTTTGATTTTTTCAAGATCGTTGAGATATACAGCTATGTGGACTGTGACCTCAGCGCCTTCTGCAATTAATAGTTCCACCATTTCTATATTGCTGTTTGAAGCAGCAATGTGTAGCGGCGTCTCGATAGATTCGTTATTTGGGTCGATGTAAGCTCCGTTAGCGATAAGTAATTCCACTATTGCTTTATCTCCTTCTATGACTGCTTCGTGCAATGGTGTTCGTCCATGACACTCCATTACGTTAAATATCAGCGCCACTTTTTATTAGGAGTTGTACTATATTCTTTCTTTCATGGGAAATCGCAAAATGCAGTGGAGTACAGCCAAATCTATCTTTTTCATTTATATCAGCTCCGCTTAAGATTAAGGATTGTAATTGTTCAATGTTATTATCCCTAATAGCATTAATAATGGCAGGATTTATTTGTAAATCAGTATGAGGTATCTTCTGGAATCCAAAAAAGATTAGGAATAGGACAAAAATCAAGAAGATGACTTTTACATATTTCATCTATTATTGTCTCTTTAAAGGATATAATACTCCTGCTTTATAATTACCTACCCCCGTGCTTACGCAAAAGTTCGACGATTTCTTTGCGGCCTTTTTCTTTTGCCCATTTTAGAGGGGACTGTCGCTGGTAGTCTGTTGCGGTAACGTTGGCGCCTTTTTCTATTAGCAACTCAACTATCTCCCTGTGTCCGCCTCCGGCGGCAAAGTGCAGCGGTGTTTCACCGAATTTACACTTTGCATTTATATTGGCGCTATTGGCAATGAGCAATTCCGCCAGTTCGATGTGGCCGTCCAGGGCTGTCAGGTGCAGGGGTGTTGCGTCAGTCACATCTCTTGAATCGATTTTAGTGTCGTTTTCGAGGAGGCTTTTGAATTTCTCCAATTCTCTGAGATATGTAGCCGTATCTGTTGTGACATCATCACCTTCAGTACTCAAATGTTTCTCCAAGTGTTCGGGGCCTGCAAGGGCCGCCATTAGCAGGGGGGTATCGTCCAACTGTTTTTTTGCATTGACGTCAGCGCCATTAGATAGAAGAAGCTGCGCTATGTCCTTGCGGCACATTCGTGTAGCCATATGTAAAGGTGTCTCACAGTTCCATGTGTCTTTGGCATTGACCCATGCTCGGTTGGCCAGTAGCAAACCAACAATTTCTATATGCCCGGCCTCTACTGCATGGTGCAGCGGAGTTTTGCTTTGCCAGTCCGTTATATTTACATCCGCACCATTTGAAATGAGTGATTTAACACTGCCGAAATCACCCTCTTTGGCGGCTTTGAGCAGCGGTTTTAAATCTTTCAGGAGAAGGCTGTTTATCACGTCTTCGACTATGGCCCCTTTGACGACCAGAAACTCAGCCGCTTCCTTATCGTGCAGTTGAACGGCCTCGCTCAGCGGGGTATTGCCGCCCTTATCAATAAGGTTGACATCAGCGCCTTTTAATACGAGCAATTCAATGACATCTTTGCTGCCATTTATGACCGCTCCGTGCAGGGGTGTCCCGCCGGATTCGCCCTGTGCATTAATATCAGCACCATTGGCCAAAAGCAATTCGGCCATATCTCCGTGTCCGGCATTGGCGGCATAGTGCAGTGGAGTACCGCCGGTTTTATTTCTCGCATCGACCAAGGCGCCTTTTGTAATCAGAAGTTTGGAGGCTTCCATGTGACCCCGTTGTGCGGCATAGTGCAATGGTGTTCTGCCGCTCATATTCTTTATGTTTACATCGGCATCACTGGCAAGAAGAAGCTCGATAATATCCCTGTGGCCATTCTGGGCAGCCAGGTGGAGCGGCGTATTGCCAACCATATTCTGTGCATTTACGTAGGTACCACCCGAAATCAGCTTTTTGACCTGCTCAATGTCACCATCCATGGCGGCCCGGTGCATCGGTGTTATGTCTGAAGGAGATACATTGTCGTACTCAATGACTATAGGTGCGAACGCCAAAATTAAGCAGAGGACTTTTATCGATTTCATCTTCGGTTACCTCTTGAAAGAGAATACCAGAATTAAAGTAACTTGTCAATGAAACCATGACATAACGATATATCACAAAGGCCAAATAAAAAAGGCGGCTAAGAAGCAAAACGCTTATAGCCGCCCTGTAAATATCAAGTCCGGATAAGCCTTATTCTTCCGGGACTTTTATCTGCGCCATCTCTTCTTCTGTGAATTTGCTGTTTGCAATAGGTCCGGCTTCCCAGCACTGTTCGAACTTTGTGGGTTTGGGTTTTCGAACCGGAATTATAAAGACATCCTGAGCAGCCTTGTCCTTCAGCATCCTGCCACCTTCACGCTTAACCGCCTGGCGGACGAGTTTCTTACTTACTTCCACGAGGGTTGGGAAATTGTATGGTGTATGGCTGAACTTGCCTTCCGGATTCAAGGCCGATTTGAACTTATCGGGCAGATTTTTGAAGCCGATAGTTGTAAATAATATGCCGCCTGAATTGGAAGGGTTGCAGTCGGAGTCCTGGCCGCAGCGTGTCGAGATGATTATTGTCTTGTCCGGGTCGCCTTCGCCATACAGCAGGCCCATTACTATGTAGGCGGCGTTAATCTTTGCGTCGATATTAAAGTCACCCTTATCGCAGGAGAATTTACGATAGTCGGGATTGTCCTGGTACTTTTCTTCAATAAGCTGCCAGGTCTTTTTCCAGTCGTCGGGATTTTCTTTGTACCATGCAAGTACATCACGGATACATTCGGCGAATTGGCTCTTTTTTGGAATGCACTTTAGGCCGGCCTGGACAATCTTTACCATATCATCTTCAAAGAACGCCTTGGCGTACATTCCGCCGACAAACTGGCCTCCGTAAAGGCCGTCCCCATAGTTCATCAGCCGTCCGAATTTTTCGCCCAGTTCGATAGCTACATTCGGCATGCCGGGCGCAATCAGGCCTGCATAATCGGCTTCAATCTGATAATCTATGTCGTCGGCATGCGTATTAAACTCAGGATGTCCGGAGTCGGGCGGCGCAATTCCTTTGCGCAAGTTATCACGACCATTCCTGTTTGCATGCCAGAGACGATAACCGCTGTTGGCAAAATCAATCCCGGCCTGGCGGATAGAACAATCAAAGCCGTACAGTTCAAGTG
>JABMRO010000181.1 GCA_013202635.1 Planctomycetota bacterium | reverse complement strand
CCAAAGATACCCTTACTATGCACACAAGCTTCACTGATATTATTTATACCAAATCAACCACTCTCCCGTCAATAAAAATCTTTGGATACGAACCCTTTTTTAATTGCTGTGAAAGAAGTGTGAATTATGGTGAATTAAAGGGGTGAAAAACAAAAATTTGAAAAAAAGAATTAATTCCCATTTTTTTTCGCCAACATTTACCCTGCCAGAAACGCCTTGTATTATGAAAAGAGTAGTTGCATAAGAATCCAGTGGAGAAACCGAGGATACGCAGTAAAGGCGTGCTTCGCACCTTCGGTTCTTTTGGCCGAAATAGTTGGAGGTCCACAAGGAAACTTAGCGCTGTCTCTTTTTAGTTGTGTATGTTTTATTGATCTGTGATTTGGGCCCGAATCCAGAAAAAACAAACGGCCCGCCGCTATAGGTGTGGGAGCACATTCGGTGGGAATGATAAAATGGAGACGAAGGGAATCGAACCCTCATTCCCGCGATGCGACCGCGGTGTGCTCCCGTTACACCACGTCCCCAGAAATATGCTTTTAGAATATTTTACATTAACGCCTTTAGAAATTCAATATAATTATAAGTCTCCTTAATAGCAAAAAACTCAGAAGTTCCATTTATCATAGCAGACTATCTTTTCCACCGGCTCACGTTTAGGCTGCTTCGGTGTATCAGCCGGATAGCCAACGGTCATCAACTCTATTATTTGTATATCGTCAGGAACAGCCAATATTGTTCGAACTTTTTGAGTTTCGAAGGAGCCAATCCAGCACGTTCCCAATCCCAGCTCGGTTGCCTGCAAAGCGATATGTTCAAGAGCAATAGATATGTCAATGGGTCCGATGGGCTGGCCGCAACGCATAATATAATCGCTGTTGCTGCATGCGGCTATGATAGCTCCCGCCTTTTCGAATACATCGGGCCTGTTTGTAACCTCTGCAAGCTGACGTTTGACTTGCTCATCAGTTACCACCACAAAACGCCAATCCTGTGTATTTTTGGCCGATGGGGCCAGGCGGGCAGCCTCAAAAAGCTGGTCGAGCTTTTCCTGCTCTACGGGTCTCTGCTGATATGCACGGCAGGAATATCTTTTGCGAATAGTATCAAGTAACGCCATAAAAACACCTCAAAACAGTAATGCCGTCGCGGCCGGTTATAAAAATATCTCATGTATAAACATTTACCTGCCGAGAATATAAAATATAAACAAGCTTGACGCAAGGGCTAAAGAATTGTATTTTTAACAACCAAATTCGGGGCGATTAGCTCAGTTGGCTAGAGCGCCTGCTTTACACGCAGGAGGCCACAGGTTCAAGTCCTGTATCGCCCATTTGTGTAATTGATGAAATTATAAGTCGCAGCACTTCAGTGATAACCTAATATATCAGCCCACAAAAGAATAAGCCCGCCCCTTTTCGGGACGGGCTTATTTTTAAGACAATCAATAATCCGCTGCTTCTAATTCGGCTTATCAACTACTGACTGAAAGTTTCGCCAGCTTCCAAACGTGCCGCGACAAAAGCAGCCAGGTTTGCGTTATCGCTGCCTGTTACGCCTGAACCGTATTTTTCCAGCACAAAGGCAACAGAATCGCCAACCGGTGAACCCATTTCAGAGTTCAGAACAGCGATATAATTAACGAAAGCATCAATGTACTCTATTGCTGTAGCATACTGCGTGCCGTCATTTACGCGTCCGGCGAAAGCAGTAACAATCGATGCGGCCACTTCGGGAGTGTACGGTGCTCCAGCGGGAGCCAACTCGTTAAATACCTGATTCATGGCAGCCATTGCGGAACCATCTGCATCGCCCAAGATTGCCGCGGCGTTAACGAGCCTTGCACAGGTCTCACACGGCTGTATATCCGTGTTAAGAGCGTAAGAATTTGCCAGGGACACTTCAATGGTATCTCCCGGAATTCCAAGCTCGGCGGACGCAGCAGCCACCAGAACAGGGCAACCTTCCAGCCCTAATGTCAGCCTTCTGGCTCCCTGACCAGCTTCCTGATAAAGAGGAGCTGCAAGCACAGGGTCTTCAAGTACCCAGGCCCTGCCATCTGTGATACCCAAATTGTCAAGCCCGGCACCGCGGAGCACGTATGTGTAATCAGACGGGAAAGGCCCGCCGCCATACGGATAGGGCAGGCGGCCAACAGCCTGGTACAACCATTCGGTGATACGAGAGACAACCTCCAGCCTGTCACCAACGTCTCTGTTTGCCAGAGAGCTTTCAAATAGAGCTCCAAAGGTAACAGTATCTAAAGCATCGATAACCATTGCTCCCTGAGGAATGCTGACCGGCGAACCGACGTCGATATCTCCATCCGTACTTGCAAGATAGATTGCCGCGTCGAACGGGTCGCCTTCGTTCCTGGCATACCCGCCTATAAAAGTCGCCGGAGTATCTAACAAACCAACGCCAGCGCGGTCATCAACAGCACCGGTAGTGTCGTAAATTCCATCGGCCGATAGTTCGGCAAATGGGCCTAAATTCAAGGTGTCGGCGCTCATAAGCACGATTGCCGCTCTGCCGGGGCCGTATGGCAGAACAACGCCAGCGCTGGCAGCATCGTCGGAACTGCCGGTTATGGTAACATTATCAAGGATAGTGTCACCTGCTGTCCGGACTGCACCATTCTCCGATATAATTGATACTCCACCTTCTTCAGAAGTTACAACACCACCAAACGGATGACTGACTGGGTCGAACCCAACGTGCCTACCAATTTTGATATCTTCAACAGCATCGGAACCTTGAAGCACAATGTTGTCTATAGCTATTGCCTGTATGGACTGCCACTGATCAGCCGCGTTTGCAGCTACCGTATCATCTGCAGTAAATCCACCATCTGTAATTTCCACCATAAGATCGGTGTTTGCCTGATTAGCAAATGTAAAGCCGGCTAAATCCAAATCGTCCTGTTGTACCAATGTCAAAGTACTGCTGCCAGCTTCGATAGTAGTACCAACATGCGTCATTCCTCCCAGAGTTGCCTCTAAGAAAATGCTGCCGGAGTTGGCTATTATATCATACAGATCTACATTATCTGTCTCCACTACCACGATATCACCGGAAAGGTTGGATTGTGCATCAAGGCCATTGACCGTTGTCTCAATAGCACCTAACGTATCAGTCGTTTTGCCCGGTGTCGGATTGCCGCCTATTTCATCATCCGCAGAGAGAGTTAACATATCAGCTATAATGTCCACAACTGTGTCGTCCGAAGCATCATTGATCGCGTCTGTGGAATCAAGAGTTACATCACCTGTTCCGGCATCTACCAGGCCGACCGGTAGGTCGCCGATACTGTCTATAAGGATATTCCCATCGTCTCCGGCGTCAGTATCGGCATTCAGTGCAGTAGTGGCCGT
>JABMRO010000180.1 GCA_013202635.1 Planctomycetota bacterium | reverse complement strand
GTGAAATGGTGCGGTAAGAGCGCACCGCGGCGCTGGAGACAGTGCTGGCAGGGCAAACCCCACCGCCTGCAAGACCAAGTGGCCGGTTACTCGGCTCGAGTATGAGCGGTTAAGCTTACCGCTCGACCGGCGGGTAGGTCGCTTCGGGCATCTGTTCAGAGTGCAAACTCAAATGGATGCCGGAGAGCCAACTGGCAACAGTTGGTCAAGATAAATGGTCGCCGTTCGCCGTTATCGGCGAAATACAGAACTCGGCTTACTGACCCGCTCTTTTTTTGATTTGATTTTTTGTGTTTCTATCATGTGCGCAAATGCGCCCAGGCGGATTCTGACTATTGCAATATCCCCTTTAACAACCAGTTGGATTTTGCCTTTGTCAAAATTAATGTGATCGAATTCAACACCACCGGCCTGACTCAGTCTCGATGCAAGTACAGGGGATCTGTCCAGTTCACGCAAAATCACATCGAATGTCTGATTTATGAGCATCCTGCAAATATCAATCATTCTATTGCCCTGGTCGGGCGAATCCGGATCATCGCGAAGCTCATTCATATCCTTGCGAAGATAATTTAAGACGTTGCGCAGTATTTCAATTCTTCTTGCGTTATCACTTGTGCCGGGATCCGCAAACACTTCTTTTTCCAATTCTATTTCGCAGTCAAACCGAAGGCCCTGGTTTGGTTCGAATTGAATACTTTTAGTCTTGTCATCAACAACGAAGAAATACTTACGAACCACATTCAGCTCATTTTCACTGAAAGTAACCATATTGAACCATGTTTGATAACCATCCTTGCTTTGTCCCATTGAGACAACGACGTTCTCACTGTGGCTAATCATCTCAGCCGCTGCTAAGTCGGCTTGCGACTGGTCATTCAGCCTTTGAATCATAGGCACTGTGTTTTGAATGATGCTCTGCTTTACTGCTATCCGGTCATAGGGGGCCGAAAGTCTTGCCTGACGGGAACGATGCCGGGCCTTCATCCATGGACTCACGGCCGAACAGCCCGCCTGCAAAGCGAGCATAGCCAAAGCGGCGAAGATACATACGTAAACCGTCCTGATTTGCTTTGATTTTATCCGTCCCATGACATCTTCCCTCTGGCCTTTCGTACGTGTGGCGAACAAGGATTCACGAAACAAGCTTGTTGCTTTTAGACTTTTTTAGAATCAATCCACTTCATCATGTCGCGCAATTTTCGCCCGACCGTTTCCAGTTGACTGTCGTGGTCTTTTTGGTACAGGGCATTGAAGTTTTTAAGTCCTGACTTATATTCATTGACCCATTCTTTGGCGAACTGGCCGGATGTAACTTCCGCCAGTATCTTTTTCATCTCGTCTTTAGTTTGTGGGGGGATGATTCTCGGCCCGCGGGTCAGGTCACCGTATTCGGCGGTATTTGAGATGCTGTACCGCATATAGCTCATCCCGCCCTCGTACATAAGGTCAACTATCAGTTTAACCTCATGCATACATTCGAAATAAGCAATCTCCGGCTGATATCCTGCTTCCACGAGCGTTTCGAAGCTGGCTTTGATAAGCGCCGTCAGGCCGCCGCAAAGGACAACCTGCTCACCGAACAAGTCCGTTTCGGTTTCTTCTTTGTACGTTGTTTCGATAATCCCCGCGCGGGCGCCGCCTATTCCATTCGCCCAGGCAAGAGCGATTTGTTTGGCGTCGCCGGTAGCGTCCTGCTCGATGGCTATAAGGTTCGGCACGCCTCCGCCTTTTTCGTACTCGCTGCGAACCAAATGCCCGGGTCCCTTCGGAGCAATCATCACAATGTTAACAGTCTCCGGCGGCACAATATACTTAAAGTGAATGTTAAAGCCGTGACAAAAACCGAGCGTCTGGCCCGCCGTTAAATTGGGAGCAATTGCATCGCCATAGACTTTTGCCTGAATCTCGTCCGGAAGGGTTACGATAATAAGAGTCGCGCCTTCCATAGCCGTCTTTACATCGGCCGGAGCGAAGCCGTGCTCTGTCGCCAGCTTAAAGTTATCCGTACCTTCCAGCTCGGCCACAGCCACCTCTATCCCGCTGTCGCGAAGATTCAGACTGTGGGCATGACCCTGACTTCCGTAACCAATTACCGCTACTTTTTTAGCTTTTAACGCATCTATCGGAGCGTCTTTTTCATAATAGATTTTTGCTGCCATAACTTCAATTCTCCTAATTCTTTTTGTATTCCTGGGATTATTATCCCTTTGAATCCTGTATTTGAACCTCTTGAAAAACCCAAAATCCGGCTCGATTTTGGCCAAACGGTGAGTTGTCCATTTCAACCGCCGGATTTCGAACCTGCATATTATAGTAAAAGCCGGCGATTAGGCAAGGAATTTATAGGCGTGCCAATTGCATGTTCGCATCCTGTCTGTAGCCCGGTGAGATACGGATTAGGGTTCAATTTTTCCATATCGCGGCATTGCTATTGTCCCGGTTCTTGCCACGCTCTTAATCCCATAAGGCTTGCATACATGAATGAAGGCTTCAATCTTGGCTTCAGGCCCGCTGATTTCGACCATGACAAACTTTTGGCCGATATCGACAACCTTGCCCTTAAACATTTCTATCAGCGATAAGATTTCAGAGCGTTTCTCAGGCGGCGCCGAAATGGCTATAAGCATCAGGTCACGTGCTACCACCGGCTTGCCGACGAAATCCTGAACCTTGACAACCGGCACAACCCTGGCTAATTGTTTTCGAACCTGTTCGAGGACCCTGTCGTCGCCGACAACAACAATTGTCATTCGGCTAAGCTGGGGGTCTTCGGTCCGCCCGACAACCAGCGAATCGATATTAAACGCCCGCGCCGCGAACATACCCGCAACATGGGCCAGAACACCAGGCTTGTTTTCAACCAATGCACTTATTATATGCTTCATTTTTCATCCAACTTTCTAAGCTCAAATCAGATTAATCTTTCCAGTATATCAAGCCCGCTCATCTCGTCTATACTTTTGCCCGCTGGAACCATTGGCCATACATTTTCTTCGCTCTCGACTCTAAAGTCAACAACGCAGGGCTTTTTTTCCGCTAACATCTTCTTGACTGCTTTGGAAACATCAGCTTTTTTGCCGACAGTTATCCCGACCGCGCCCAGGGCGCGTGCTACGGTTGCATAGTCAGGATTGGACAGATAGCTCTTGGAATAACGCTTACCATAGAAAAGCTCCTGCCACTGCCTGACCATTCCCATATAACCGTTGTTCAGGATGCAGACCTTGATTGGCAGCTTATGTTCGACCGCCGTCGAAAGCTCCGTCATTGTCATATTGAAACTGTGGTCGCCGTCAATATCAATAACTGTGGCATCGGGTATGGCTACCTGAGCACCTATGGCAGCCGGCAGACCAAAACCCATAGTCCCGAGTCCGCCGGAGCTTATGAACTGTCTGGGCTTGATAAATTTGTAAAATTGAGCCGCCCACATCTGATTTTGACCAACGCCCGTCGTTACGATTGCGCCATTTTTGGTCTGACGGCAAATCTCTTCAATAACGAACTGCGGCTTAATCGTTGAGGAATTCTGGTCATATCGAAAGGGAAACTTCTCTTTCCACTCGGCAATTTTTTTGAACCATTTTTTTCTCCCGTGATGTTCAACTTCCTTAACCAGCTCGCCAAGGATGACTTTGGCATCGCCCACGACAGGAATATCCACAATGACATTCTTCGATATGCTCGAAGGGTCAATATCGATATGGATTATCTTGGCGTTCGGAGCAAATGTCTCGATTTTGCCCGTAACCCGGTCGTCAAAGCGGGCACCGACGGCAATCAGCAGATCGCACTCCTGCACGGCATAATTGGCATACGCAGCACCGTGCATCCCGAGCATATCCAGAGATTCAGGCTTTCTCTGGTCGTAACTGCCCAATCCTAAAAGTGTCATTGTTACGGGCAGATTCGCTTTTTCCGCCAATGCTCTTAACTCCTTGCTTGCGTTTGCGGTGATAACACCGCCGCCGACGTAAAGCACCGGCTGTTTGGATTTATTTATCGCTTTTGCAGCCGTCGATATCTGCCTTGCGTGACCCTGGGAGCGAACCCGGTAACCGGGCAGCTTCATTTCTTTCGAGCCGTCGGTACTGTGCTTATTCACCGCGACATCAACCGGAATATCGACAAGGACCGGGCCGGGTCTGCCGGTCGAAGCAATATAAAACGCCTCCCTGATCGTGCGGGCTAAGTCTTTAACGTCTTTGACGATGCAGTTGTATTTTGTAACAGGACGGGTAATGCCGGTAGTATCGGCCTCCTGGAACGCGTCATTTCCGATAAGCTCCGTGCGGACCTGCCCCGTCAGGGCGACTAACGGTATAGAGTCCATATTTGCCGTCGCAAGACCGGTAACAAGATTGCACGCGCCGGGACCGCTGGTGGCTATTACAACGCCGACTTTTCCGCTGGCGCGGGCGTATGCATCGGCCATGTGACAGCCGCCCTGTTCGTGACGCGGGACAATGAAATTAATCGGTGCATCATATAACTTGTCGAACAAGGGCAGCACCACACCGCCGGTATATCCGAATATCGTATCGGCACCCTGTTCGATGAGCGTTTCGACGATGATTTGTGCGCCTGTTTTAATGTTGGATTTATCGGCCGAACCGGCCGACGTGCGGGATTTGGACTTCATTTCTTTTTTCCTTTCCTGACAAACACCGCGGGCTGACATCTTGTACTCCGCACACACGCGGACAAGATGAAACCCCTTTTGTTATTCCGGCGGCTCCCGCACTTTGCGGCAACCTTCAATTATGGCTCTTACGGACCCCTCCGGTGAGCCAGCCGCTTCTGTTCGGAAACGACCGAATCATCCGAAGATTCAAAACCCAGCCATAATCCCGTAACCATCCCATACAGGGAAGTCTCAGGGTCGTATTTGCATGTTTTCACGCAAACACGACAGTATTATACAACAAGCACCAAACTCTGTCAATTATTTTCGGCGATTTCTATAGCCGGCAATAGAGATTTTTACCTTTTCGACACTGACAAATACATTTTCAGGTCTCGTGCAAAAAATAGCTGGCCAAAGGCCGAATCGCTGATATAATGATACCACTGATTAAATTTATTGGAGATTTGTTATGTGTGAAAATTGCAGTTGTGGCGAAGCTAACACCGAACAGACTTTGCAAGAAAAGGTCCGGGACACAATCGAGGCCATTCGCGATAGTCTTAAAAGTCACGGCGGTGATGTTGAGCTGGTCGGGATTGATGCCGACAACACCGTCAAAGTTCGCCTGCAGGGGGCCTGCCAGGGCTGCCCGGGCGCTGCTATGACAATGAAAATGGGAATCGAAAGAATTCTCAAGGAAAAAGTCCCTGAGATTAAAGAAGTAGTCGCCGTAGATTAATAATCGATTAGCTATCAGGCGGTTTTCTATGGGGTTATTTTATAGAACATCATCTCAAATGTTCGCGGATGCCGTTGGTATTGGGGGTTTCAATTACACCTCTTTCGGTAATGATAGCAGCTATATCCTTTGCCTCTGTTACGTCAAAGGCCGGGTTGTAAATAGCAACGCCTTCCGGTGCGGTGCGTCTTTCGCCGAAGGATGCCACTTCATCAGCCGACCTTTGTTCAATCGGTATTTCAGCTCCGCTTTTTATACTTAAATCGAACGTGCTGGACGGCGCCGCGATATAAAACGGCACGCCGTGCTCTCTGGCGAGAATGCTCAGGCTGTAAGTACCAATCTTATTTGCCGTATCACCATTTGCCGCAATCCTGTCCGCACCGGTTATAACTGCATCGACCCTGCCCTGCTTCATCAGGTAAGCCGCCATATTGTCACAAATCACTGTAACCTCAATTCCCGCCTGCTTGAGCTCCCAGGCTGTCAATCGAGCGCCCTGAAGCAGCGGCCGGGTCTCATCTGCATAAACCCTGAACTTCTTTCCGTTTTTATGTGCCTCAAACATTACAGACAAGGCCGTCCCCTGTCCCGCGGTCGCAAGGGCACCGGCATTGCAATGTGTCAGAATACCCGCACCTTCTTTGATAAACCTTTCTCCGTTTTGACCAATCCGCCGGCACATATCCACATCTTCCTGACAAATAGCATTCGCCTCGGCCAAAACAGCCTCGCGCAATCGGTCAAGTCGAGACTCGTGAGAGCGTTTCTCGAACACCTAATATCGTGCAAATTCGCCGAGCCCGAGAGGTCCAAACTTGTCAAGCGGTTGGACCGGCAATGGAGAGTCGAGAGCTGCGGACAGCCGCTGAGCTCGAGAGTCGTAAATTCGTTATCGTCGCATTCCAACGACCGCAAACCCGCACTATCCGTCAAATCTATACTCGTGAGAGCGTTCTTCGAACACACAACACGCCGCAAAATCTCCGTATTCGCGATGTCCAAACGCGTCAGCTGATTGTCTGCACAATTTAACGTTCCCAGCGTCTGGTGTCCGGCAACCGTTAGTTCCGTCATACGATTGGAAGAGCAGTACAGCGAAGAGAGATCAGTACATTCGGAAACATCGAGGGTCGTCAACAGATTGGACTCACATCTGAGTTCTATGAGCGCAGAACATTCGCTCAGGTCAAGCTCCGTCAGTTCATTTCCGCGGCAGTTCAGAGTCTCCAGTCCCACGCATCCCGTCAAATCCAAACCCGTGAGGTGACTTCGAGAAGAATCAGACGTCGCCAAAGGAATTCCGTCCAGGAAAACCTGACGCCCAACCTG
>JABMRO010000179.1 GCA_013202635.1 Planctomycetota bacterium | reverse complement strand
GGCACAGGCTTTAAGTTCGCAAGCAAAGAGTAATCGAGTTGGTCTTTATTAAACTTAATAGCCTTATCACTGCCACAATATGGAGGTCTAAAGCTTCCTTCCAGAGCAGGCTCAGGAAGTACATTCAGTATTGCCGCCGTTCTAAGCTGCGGTATGTGCCCTGCCTCCGGAATACTGATAGTGGACACCAAAGAAGAATGAGGTTGGAGAACTAAGAAATTTCTTGCACTAAGGTCCCGATTGTTAGGACGGCCTGCATTGAAATTTGGATCGAAACGTCGCGCATAGTTACCATACATTGCACTATCGTATCCCTGCCATGAGCCGAGTTTTGGAGAAGGATTGACCATTGAACCATTTATAGTGCGGCCGTTTGTTTCAGTTGATGGCGGATCTATCCCTATTATAGCGACAGGCCCGAGAACCCAGTAATCACCGTTTGCAAATTGGCCGACAGTATAATCCCGGTTGAATGTCCATGTTATTCCAAATTGGCTGACCTGCCGTTCTGCATAGGTAAATGGACAGAGCAACACAATCACCAACAAAAAAGAAAATGCTGCAAGTCTATTTACCTTTCTTCTATACTTTGCAATTGTTTCCAACGTCTTTTTCATGCATACTCTCCGCTCTATTAGTCAGTCCAGCCAAACAATATATTCACAATGCAGCAAGTGGAGCAGAAACCTTGGATGTGTCCATTGAAAGAACATGGAGCTGGTCCGCTGCAAAGCTGACTATCGCCAGTGTAAAGTATAATAACATCATAATCTGGCCAAAATAGGAGACCCCCCAAAAAGACACACAATGGCCAAGAATAGACACACAAAAACCCCAGTAAATGATGCGAGTCTCCCGATTTCGGGATGCCATAGAACAAATTCCCGCAATCCTCACAGCCTGAACAACCATAATAATAAATATTACGAGCGTCAATGCGCCCCCTCTGACACCCTCGAGAACATACTGATTTGTGGTGTCGCCTTGGAAGACACCCCAATGTTCCACATCACGGCAGCCCAATAAGAACCATTCTCCGATATTCTCAACAAACTGATTGAACAGGTTGTAACGGTGCCAACCTGTTGACCCGCTGAAAATGTTGACTCTGCATATCAGATGCCAAACCGGAGCCTCCATAACAACATGAAGAGCGAATATCATAGCCCCAATCCCCAGGACAATTAGCCTTCCATATCTGCGATACTTCCAGAGTGCTCCAAAAAAAACTATGGCAATCATCACCATCAACGGGGTGCTGGAACCACTGAGAATTACACAAACTAAGGCACACACCGAAGCTAAGGCATAAAGTGACTTTGACCGCCGAGCGGCAAAATACGAGACAAATATTGGTACTACACTAGCCCAAAACAGGCCCATCATGATGAAATGTGAAAAAGGACCTCTACATCTGAAACGGCCCCGATGAAAGTAACTAGACACACTTCCCAAATACGCGAACAGATTATTATGTGTCACTCTTTCGTAGATGATCAGGGGTGCAGAGATAATTGCAAAGATCGCGAACATTTTAACAACACGATGAATATCGTCCCATGATTTGATAGACATTCTAAATATCCAGTAGAGCCCCAGAGAATCGTATAGTACGCCACTTTTGTTGATAACAGCTTTTACATTATGCTGTTGCACAATGTAGACAACCGCGCCTGCAATCACCCAGGTCAGGAAAAGTTTGTCAAAGGCATTCCATTTGATTCGCCTCACTTCATTGAACAAATAGAAACGTAATATTGCAAAAAAGATACAGAAGCGAATGGTTGTAAAATCCAGATCAAATATGATGATTCGCTGATCTGGAGGGACTATACAAGCAGCCATAACAAATGGCAAAAGTATCCACTTCCGAGGTACTGTCATCGTAAGTATGACAAGAACAGATGTAACAACTATTGTCTCAGGTTTCACTTCTGCACCCTATTTGTTCCGGCCGAAACCTCAAGTTTCCTGATAATACAGGCTGGATTTCCAGCCCCACTGAATGAGACGGAACATTGTGAGTTACAACGCTGTTCGGCACAACATTTTAATGTCTCTTCCAGGGACAAACCTTTCTCCTGTCGATTCTCAACTGTTGGTTAATTTCAATCGTCGGCAAATCTACTTCTTGCGAGATTGCTCAAGGTTTCCTCTAACTTATCAATCGAGCTTTCCCAGGGAAATTTTCTCAACGTCTCTTTGGAATTTTTCACAAACCGCTGACGTAATTCTCCATCATCCAAAAGCTCTTTAACTCTATTAACTATTTGCTCCACATCGCCAACTTTAACAAGAAAACCATTTTCGCCATTTTTGATAACATCTTGTGGTCCACCGCAGCTTGTACTCACCACTGCACACCCACAAGCCATAGCTTCAAGAACAGGAAGGCCAAATCCTTCGGAACAACTATTGACAACATGCAGGATGCTTCAGCATCGTGACAAATGGCGTTTGACCGCATCCTCAAATCGACGAGCCCCCACATCCCAGGAATGCCGTTTGGCCGTGGCATAGGCTTCTTCAGACATTATTTTCCAACGATTTTCTTGGAGTTGGCTCATGTTAACAATGGCCCTAGCCATATCTTCAGGATTTTCAGGTTTCACTAAAACGCCACCGCCTGACGCAAGCAATTCTGGAGCAGCCCCTGCTGGCATACCAATTACAGGCGTTTTACAGGCCATGGCCTCAAGAATGGGCAATCCAAATCCTTCTGATCTACTGGCGAACAACCAAGCATCACACGATGCATAAATTTCTCGTATGCGCTGCTGAGCCGGTCTTAATTCAAACTTGACGAAGGAGGGAAGAATGCCCCGCCTGGTGGGAGGTCTTTCACCAAATACACTCACCTCCAATTGAGGCATGATGTCTTTTGCAAGGCTGATGGCCTTAATGGCAATATCCGATCCTTTAGAAGGATGGCGACTGAACATAAAGCCGACTCGTAAATTCCTATTTCGACTTCGGTCATTCGCATAAAACTTCGCTGTATCCACACCGTTCGGAATCAGAACAGACTGTGTCACGCCTTCTTGCATCAACACATCGGCAATCCATTGACTCACTACGATTCTATGCATGGGCAGTCGCCATGTGGCAGCCACCTGCTGGCACCAGTTTTCATCATCTGGATAACAGATTCTTTCATCATGCTGAATAAAATATAGTTTCTTGCCTTTGGCAGGCGAGAGATCATTGACCCAAGGCGCAGTCTGCCACCAGGTTGCAATCACTACATCGGCATTAGGAACATCAGCGTCTACGATAGGCCCGCCGTGCAAAGCGATCTTTTGCTCAACCTCAATACCATCCAAATGTGATCTTTCAGTACGCTTAAAGAATTCCACCCCCCTTGACTCAACTAGTAGTCGAAGCTTCTTCTGCCAACGCCGTGCTTTTGAGACTACTGTGACTTTATGCCCCAATCGCTGCAGGTAATCAGCATATATTGCAACCACTCGAACGCCACCGCTCAAATTGAGCTCAGGAAGAATAAAGGTTATTTTCATATAAAAAATCCCTGTCTGTCTTTTAATCTATTGCTAAACATATCCACTTGAAATCGAAATGGTTTGTAATTGAACAGATGCTTCAGTTAGGCACATCCTGACGTAAACAAATACTATCCAACAATTCCGCTAATTGGCCAGCTTGCTTTTCACGGGAATATTTCATAATCTGTTCATCTCGAGCATAGTACGATACAGTGCCTGTTTGCTGCCACTCCTGGTACCAACGCAGAATTTGTGAGGCAGTTTCCTCAGCATTCCGGCAAATAACACCTGCTTGGGTTTCTTTTAATAAGGCATCTACGCAATCATTATCGCCCGGAATACACAAAATAGGGCGCTGCGCCCCCAAATACTCAAATATCTTGCCTGTCATGATACCCTTCTGGCCGCCATGAGCCAAATGCAATAAAATGCAAGCCTGCTTCTGAATTTTTATGGATTCTCTGAATGGAACACGAGGAAATATATGCACCACATTACTTAAAGCAGGATTATTTCGTATCAACTGGTCCAATATATGCTCTGACTCCGTGCCGTAGAAGGAAACACTTATTTTCGAAGACTCTATCTTATTAGTACTAATTAGAGTTGTTAATGCTTGAAAAAGCGGCGACGGATCTCGCAAAGGAAAGATTATTTTACCTGTGTAAACAATATTAAAGATTTCTCGATTTTGTTGAACCTCACCGTTGTAATCGGACGGATCGAAACCATTGGTAATCATATAAACGGGTTTTTTATGGCGTGTTTTAAGAACCGTTCTCAAATGCTCTGAAACAGTTACAACGGCACTGGCCGAAGAGATCATTCTCGGTTCGACCTTTTTTAGGTACAATTGTCCTCGGTCATACTCAGGCAAACCTTTCTGGTCATAAATGTCACGAAAGTCTGCAACCCAGGGAATTCCAAAATTCTTATGAATCCAATTCGCTATAGTATAACATACCGGTTCAGTAGCCCAAACACTATCAACTCTGTTAGTTCGTAAATATTTTCGCAAAAAAGCAATCGCGCCATAATAGAACTCTGGAGGATTCTTCTCTAATAATAAGGCGAACTTTCGAAGGATACATACTACCAAGATTCTTGGATCGGGATTTGAAATGCATTTAGTCAAAAGCTTTCGGAAGGGACTATGGCCCAAATTATTTTTATAAACTATGGCCTTAGCCACATTGCTCATATCAAATTCAGCAACCATTTCCGCATCGAAATATTTAGAATTTTCCTTTGTCCACTTTGGACACACAATAACAGGATTCCATCCGTATTCGGGAAGATATTTTGCCATTTTTGCCGCACGTTGTGAGGCGATATGATTACACGGGTAAAACATATAAGTTAGCATCAGCACATTTTTCATATCATGTTTATCTGCTCATTTAGTCCTGTATGACTTTTGATTTCGACTATTTCTATAACTCGACGGTACAATTTCAACTGCTACTTCTGTATGATTTCACAGATCCGATTGCTTGCATCCCCGTTGCCATATATTGTTCTTTGACAAATACCGTGTAACTTATCGGCACCTGAGACAGCGTTAATAATACTCTGTTCGTCAGCTCCTACTATTACATTCCATCCGGATTGTACTGTTTCTACCCACTCCGTTTCCTCACGAAGAGTAACACAAGGCACCTTAAACCAGTAGGCTTCTTTTTGAATACCGCCAGAATCTGTCAATATCGCCCGTGCATTTTGCTCAAGTGCTATCATTTCCAGGTACGAAACAGGCTCAATGATCCTGACACCGTTGGAGCATACTAATCCAAGTTCCGAAAGCTTCTTCTTTGTTCGCGGATGCACCGGAATTAGAGTAGGGCATTCGGGGGCAGAAATATTGTTGAACCCGTTAAATATATTTCGAAGGCGGTTAATATTGTCCGTATTTTCAGCGCGGTGAACCGTCGCAAGGTAATATGATTTTGATTGCACATCAAGCTGTTTGAGGATTTCCTGCTCGATAGTTTTCGCTTTTTTCGCATAGAAAAGTATGCTGTCATACATTACATCCCCGACTTGATAAACACCGTCCGAAATACCTTCATTTGCCAGATTTTTAACAGCCGCTTCAGTCGGACAGAACAAAAGGTCCGAAACATGATCGGCCATCACGCGATTAATCTCTTCAGGCATTCTGCGATTAAATGAACGCAGTCCGGCCTCTACGTGAGCAATAGGGATATGAAGTTTTGCTGCTGCCAAGGCACCGGCAAGAGTCGAGTTAGTATCTCCATACAACAAAACGCACCCAGGCTTTTCCCTGATCAGAATCTGCTCAATCTTCTGAAGCATTTTTCCTGTTTGCTCACCATGCGAGCAACTGCCAACACCCAGATTGTAGTCCGGTTGTGGAATCTCGAGTTCGTCGAAGAATACTTTAGACATGCTCTCATCGTAATGCTGCCCGGTGTGAACAATTTTTTCTTCGAGTGTAGAATCAGAAAATTTTTCATTATGCGCAGCAATCGCCCGGTTAACAGCCGCCGCTTTAATGAACTGAGGTCTGGCTCCAACTATAGTAACGAGTTTAATAGACCTATTCAAGTGATTTGTTCCTTATTACTCTCATGAGCAGAGAAAAGTTCCTGACCACTGTTAGAAATAACTTTTGCTTGCACACCAACAATTACTGAGCAACTTGGAAAAAGTTCGTTACTACTCCACCAGCCCCCACAATAGGGGCTATGC
>JABMRO010000178.1 GCA_013202635.1 Planctomycetota bacterium | reverse complement strand
TTTTGAGTTTTTAATTTTGAGTTTTTAGTTGCCTTGTAGCCACGAGTGAGAATTGCGCACTGAGAATCTGAAATTATCTGTTTGCACAGCCAGATTACAAGCGGAGTCTTGCCCGTCCCGCCGGTCGTTATATTGCCGATGCTTATCACGGCTGCTTCCGCTTGATGTGCTTTCAGCAACCCTTTGGAATACAGAAAATTGTGGTACCGAATAGCAAGCGAGTAAGCGGCCGAAGCAGCCCCTAAAAGCAAACGCAATAACGCTGCGACACGGCCTCTCTTTTGACCCGAAATCAGTTTGCGATAGCTTTCCTGATTCAATTGCAAAGCCCTTGGTAAGAATTCAAAAATTAAAATCAAAAGAGAAGAAACTTGGCTCTTTGATATTTACATTTTAATTTTTGATCTTTTCAATAATAGCGTCGGCCATCTGGCTTGTGCCGACGGCGGTCGGGTCATCCCGGTGCGGCTTCATATCGTATGTAACACTTTTGCCCTCGGCTATGACCGCAGCAACTGCATTTTCAAGCTTGTCCGCCTCGGCCATTTTACCCATATGCCTTAGCATCATAACGCCGCTGAGTATCAGGGCCGCCGGATTGACCTTGTTCTGGCCTTTATATTTCGGCGCGCTGCCGTGTGTCGCCTCGAAGACAGCCCCTTTCTCGCCGATATTTCCGCCGGGCGCAACTCCGAGACCGCCGACCAGACCCGCACACAAATCGCTGATTATATCGCCGTAAAGGTTCGGCAGCACGAGAACATCATAAAGCTCCGGCTTTTGAATCAACTGCATACACATATTATCGACGATGCGGTCCTCGAATTCGATATCGGAATTTTTCTTTGCGACTTCCCGGCTTACTTCAAGCCACAATCCATCCGTGAATTTCATAATATTGGCTTTATGCACGCTCGTTACCTTTTTACGCCCTAACTTGCGCGCGTGATCGAATGCGAATTGAACAATACGCTCAGAACCTTCAACCGATATGGGCTTTATGGTTATACCGGAATTTTCTCTTACCTTTTTCTCGCTGTGCTTGTTGACCCAGCTTATCAGCTCATCTGTATCATCCTTCCCTCGTTGGAACTCGACACCAGCATAGCAGTCTTCGGTATTTTCCCGCACAACCACAAGGTCGATATCGGTATATCTGCTTCGAACACCTTCATAGCTTTTGCACGGCCTAAGGCACGCATATAAATCCAGCGTCTGACGAAGATGAACGTTTATACTCCTGAAACCCGTCCCGACCGGCGTGGTAATCGGGGCCTTCAGGGCGATACCGGTTTTCTTTATCGCCTCGACCGTTTCATCCGGCAGCGGGGTACCTGTCCGTTCCATTACATCAGTGCCGGCCTCTTTAATCAGCCAGTTTATTTCCGCACCCGTGGCATCGATGCATCTGCGAGTTGCTTCCGCAATTTCAGGGCCAATCCCGTCGCCCGTAACCAAAGTTACATCAGTCATTTACAATACTCCAAAATATTTACAAAAAAAGTATGTTATCTTTTGGCCGCAGAATTGTCAATGATTGGCTTCTTCAATTTATTTGACCGGTCTCAACCGTGCTGCCGTCTCTTACTCTGCATCGCGTAAAGAGTTGTTGCATTAAAGGATTATGCTATAATAATTCCAGGTACATTCTGTCAAAGGGAGACTAAAAAATGAAACTATACCTCCTCCAGCATGCAAAGGCTGCTTCAAAAGATATTGATCCGGCTCGCTCGTTAACTGAAGAAGGGCTCCGGGATATTCAAAAGGTCGCTGCCTTCATCAAATCCCTGAACTTGTCAGTTGATTATTTATGGCACAGCGGCAAAAAACGCGCACAGCAGACCGCCGGGTTCTTGACCGAAGTTGTTACGATAAACAAAGAGCACACTGCCCGCGATGGTCTTGCCCCGAATGATGGTGTAACGGTCTTAAAAAATGAAATCATATTAGCCCAAAAGGATATTATGATTGTCGGGCATCTGCCTTTTCTGCCAAAGCTGGCCTCCTTGTTGTTGGCCGGCCGTGAATCATTATATGTTGTGAAATTCAGAAATGCCGGTATTGTATGCCTGGATTGCTTTGATGAGAATCAATGGCAGCTCGATTGGATGATAATACCGGAACTCCTTGGCTAAGCTTCTGTAAAGCCGGTTCGATATGTACATGGAACAGGTTGTGCCTAGCACTGCTCTGAGAAACTGACTTGGACCATCTCGAAGTACGAGCTTTGATATAAAGTTCAAATGTTGGGAGGTTTCCTGCCTGTTACCGGGGATTAAAATTCCTTGGGTTCACTTTTTTGCTTCTGGCGAAAATCCATCATCACCTTGCCGTATTTGTCCAAGACTCTGCCGTCCTGCCATGTATCGCTCCGGCCGAACTCATCCACAACTCACCTTCCTCTGTCCTTACTGTTGATGCTTTGTAGTATCCCGCCGTTGATCCTTAGACGAAATAAATTGGGCAATTCCCTCTGCAGACGGCGTAACGCTGCATCGCTGAAGGTGTTGTCAGAGTAGATTTCCAGCAATCCCAGCGCCTTCAGTCCCTCAAGTTGGTGCAGTCCTTTATCAGTAATGTTGCCACCACTGCCATAGGCTTGCTTGCTCCTGTCCCATCCGCTTAAGATAGACAGAAGGTTCAACTTTTTCATATCAGCCAGGTATTTGAGTCCCTTGTCGGTCAAGCCCGAACCACCAATACCGAGACGTTCCATGTTGGTAAGACCGGCCAGATACTCCATGCCTTTGTCAGTGTAATCGCGTGGGCCAATCTGCAGCGACCTAAGTTGCTTCAGGCCTGCCAGGCACTTCAGGTCTGCATCGACAAATGTAACCGAGCCGGACCTGGGACTCATAGACAGGTCTTCCAGAGCAGTTAAAGTTGAGAGATCCAGTGTGGCGCCGCCGCGCTCAAAACCGGAGACTTTCAAGTTTGTTAAGTTGGTCATTGGCTTGAGCTTGTTCAGCCCGGCGATGCTGACATCGGAATGGGTAATGCTAAGATTCTTCAGAGATTTCAGAGCAATCAGCTTGGCCAACCCAGCGTCGGTGACGTTGTCACAGCCGAACAGACTGAGTTTGGTCAGGTTCGTGAGTTTTGCTATGTGTTCCATCCCGGCATCAGTAACGCCGATACTGCCAATGCTGAGTTCCTCAAGATTACGACACTTGGTGAGAACTTCCAGGCCTTTGTCGGTGTAATATTCCTTGTTCCTCTTGGGATCGACATAATGCGACCTGGAAACCGCAAGCTGCCTGAGATTGGGCAGTTCCGCAAGATGGGCCAAACCGATGTCGGTGATGCGCTGGTTTCTCTGGGGCAGATCTATGCGCTCGAGTGTCTTAATCTCCTTTAGATATGACAGGCCCCTGTCGGTAACCTGGGAACTGCCGATTTCCAGTTTTTTCAGCGATCGCATCTTCGATAGATAGGCCAGCCCATCGTCGGTAATATCCTTCATCCCGTGTAGGCACAGGCTTTCCAGTTTAGGCATTTTGGATATATGGACCAGGCCGGCGTCTGTTATGCGCGCTACACCTTCATGGAAGCTCAGTATCCTCAATGAAGGAAGGTCTTTCAGGAGAACACATCCCCTGTCGGTGAAGTTCGTGCCGCGAAGGAACAGGTATTCAAGTCGCGGCAGGCCTCGAAGGTGCGCCAGTCCGGCATCGCTCATGCGCTGTCCAGTGAGACCCAGCTCTTCAAGTGAGGTCAGTTTGCTGAGATGACGCAGGCCCACATCTGTGACCTGACCGCCCGCAACATACCCAATGTAAAATCTTTTCAGAGCGGTCAGCTCAGCCACATAAGCCATACCCCTGTCTGTCACGAGAGGAGGCAGGTACAAGCATTCCAAAGATTTGAGGTTCCTGATATACCTCATGCCTCTGTCAGTCACAGCGGTCTGTCCCAGACTCAGGCTCCTCAGTCCGGTCAAATGAGCGATATGGGGCATGCATACATCGGATGGTTTGACAGGGTCTGCAGATGAGGCTGGAAGCGCAAGACCGTAGAGATCATCCGGCCTGAGTTTTGACAGGGGGGACAAGTCTCTCCAGGCAGTTTTATGGACTCTGAGAGACAATCGCTTACCTGCAGGAACATGAACTTCGCCCTCGGCTTCACACAGGTATTCGTGATGTTCCCCTGCCCGTGTCCAATGGAACCAATACGCGAATTCTTTGATCACTTCATCGGTCGAGATGTAAAGCTTCCCTAATGACCTATCCTTGGGAAAATGAATGATACGCACGTCGGCAGATTCGGCTGCCAAAGAACACGCCGGGGCGAGTATTACACTAAGCGACACCGTAATTGCCACTATCTTGTCAGTACTTCGCATTTGCTGCCTCCTGAATCCTGCTATCGAGTTGGTCGAGGGCGAATCCTTCGGCCTGAACAATGTGTTGCCGGTCGGTCAGAATCAGCCACGGTAGCGACCGCATGCTCCGGCTGAATCGGATCATTTCCTCATCTCCCTGAATCGTAACGCTATTTATAAGCTAAAAACGTCACTTGGCGGTCGCCGGGCGTTTGGAGAACACCTTCGGCAGGTCGATAAATCCCCTCGGCCCCTAAGATTTCAACCAGCTTTGGCGAGGTATTCCATCGGCCATAGCACCCTGAAGCTAATTGTAAGCAACAGTCCGGCTAAAGCCGTCACTTACACCGGCGGAATCGATATCAACGTAGATTCCGCCCTCCAGCAGGCGCCCAAACGCCCGGAACGACCAGAAAAACCAGGATAATCAGCATTACATCTAAAATTTTCCTCTCATCTTTTTTAGTCCTCCTACAAAGAACCTCTAAACGTTCACAACCGACACGTTTTATCGTATCAATGTAAATTTTTCATTTGTATATGCTCTGCCTAACTGCTAAAGCTCATTTGCCCAGGTTTCCCTGTGCCAGATCGACCAGCCACAAAATCCCCGGGCCGTTTCGGATTGGAACCTCAGGGCTTTCCGGTATGACCGGCTCGATAAACTCATTTCCTGCCTGTTCTATGTCCTGAAGGTATGAAAATACCAGAGACCCAATAATCCTGTTCCGCGTCTCGAATCTGATGTCCTCGATAATATCGTTTTCTAAATCAATACCATATACCAGTTCGGTATTGACGCGCTCATCTTCATAATAAACGATGATAATCACGTCCTTCTCGTTCCTCGCTGGCCTGGTCTTGAACGCCACCCTCCTCCTGGCGGCGTCTCGGCGGATAATATCTATTGTGTGCATACCCATCCATGGACGAAGCAGACCTTTGAAGAAGGTCCCTGCTGGATAAGCGGCAATAACAGTACCATCGACCCGGCGTAAGCACGCGCCGTTGTTGCAGTCGATTATCTCAAGCTCATTGCCGATTTTTAACCTCAGCCACGCCGGGTGTTTCTTGCTGGCATTATAAACGAACGGGATTTGCCCCGTGGCGGAAATTGTTTGATTGTTTGTTTTACCGTTGATACGAAAATACGTCCAGCCTCTTTTATGCATCCGGTCCCGTTCATCGATAACCGCAATATCTTCGGACCAGTCATACTCAAACAACCTCTCATTTAACGTATTATAGTTATAATCAGTGCGGAAATTTCGGGCTTCAACAAACCGGTCGTCAAGAGCGTTTCTTAACAGCCCTGTTTGGCTGTCGCGGGTATATTCGACACCGCTCAGATCGCCTTCGATTTCCGAGAGGTAGTTTGTAAATTCGGCCGTGTCGGTCGGTAGCCGGCGAACTCTTAAACTGCTCCAGAAAACACGGTAGTTGTTGATATAAACCTTGTTATCGGTGCAGTAATAGTAGTAATTACCCTCACCGTTCTCAAGCCACGAGCAAAGTTTATTTGTTTGCTGTGCGTCCCACCGCTGCATCCGCATAAACAGCGGCCCATCGATTCCATCAGGGCAGGAAAACCATTGTTCGTATGCGCCTTTACTTAAGCTGCTTGTCGGCCCCTGGCTCGTATCGCGTAACTGGGTCGTGTAATTGATGCTCTTTACGTCGGACCTCTTCGGCAGGGGAGGTTCGGATAAAACTGATATACCGCCCATGGTCGCCAGCCCGACTGCCGCCGCCGTAACAGTTGCAATTCCCAGTTTTGTCCCGGCCGTCGCTATAACCGCGGTCATCACACCGACCTTGACCGAACTGGCGCTTACTGTAACCGTCGCCGCTCTCGCCGGGGCCGTCAATCTGCCGAACAGACCGAGACACATCAATAATAAACCCTTTTTAAGACCCTGATGTGTCATCTGTCTCTTAAGTGCCTGCTTGGCACGATAAAACAAAACACGCGCCCGAACCTTGCTGCACTCCATAGCAACCGCAATCTCCGAGTAAGATAACTGCTCGAAACAGCGCAATGACAGAACCGCGCGATACTGTTGTTTTATCTGCTTCATTGCTACCACGACTTTTTTAGACAGCTCTTTCTGGAGCAACTGGCTTAAGCCGTCTTCCTGATGATATTTTGCGCGTTGGGAAAGAAATTCTTTATAAAAAGCCGACCCGTAGGCCGGGCTCTTTTTGTATTTGGCCCTGTAATGCTCCTGTATCTTGCTCTGTGCGATCCGATACAGCCACGGCCAGAAGCTCTCAACACTCTTGAGATGGTTAAGAGATTTCACCATTTGAAGTAATACCTCCTGAGATATATCTTGTACCAAATCATAATTCAGCGTTACCCGGTATATATACGCGCACAATCTCCCTTCGGCTTCCCGGGCCAGCTTATTCATATCCTCTTTGCGGCCCTTTTGTGCCTGTCTAACCAGTTCCGTCCATATTTGCTCTTGTGCCATAAAATATCGTTCGTCTGATACATAGACGGCAGGTGCGCTTTTTCGTTACACTAATTGTTCAAAAAATCCCGTGAATCTCATAATTTTACCATAAAGACGCCGTAATAAGCTGTTAAAAAAGTCCAGATTCACGACGAGGGGGTGGCACGGTCAAATGCGTCATCCGGCGCCGGACATCGACGGACTTGTTTGGCCGTGCTGATACGCTGAAAAATCAACGGTAGGGGGGAAATGCTCCTCCAGCGTAGGGTGTGTAACTTGCTTGCACACGCGGAATCTGGCCTTTTTTTGCGTTAAGATAGGCAATATATCCGTAAATTTTCAGCAAAAAACGCTACTACCCAAAAACAAAAATCAAAATTTTCAAAAATTTTTTAACTTACTTTCCAGCATTGAGTTACGAGAATCTGGAATCCGGAATCAAGGACTTTTTTCGTACCAAAAGTGCAGGTTCGTCCAATTATAGAGGCACGTTTTTTGCCTCCGGCTAAAAGACGGCCAAATCAATAACCAATTAACTAATTCTCTAATCTCTAATCTCTAATTT
>JABMRO010000177.1 GCA_013202635.1 Planctomycetota bacterium | reverse complement strand
CAAAACAAACCCAATGTCAAGTAGGCGAAAATTAACGTAAGCTCTTATGTAACAAGTAAATACGAGTAATTGGACATTTGGTTATTTGGAAAAAACAAACCCAAACAAAGCCAATTTAAGCCAAAACAAAGCCAATTCAAACCCAATTGCCGAAAGAACAAAATTGATGCATAGTGTGTATATACAAAGGATTAAGAATAAAAATGCAGATAGGAGTTATGAAAAAACAAAGCCAATTCAAACCCAATTTCAAAAGCCGGGAAACGAACCAAAGAAGCGAAAAAAAAAGAGGGTGTCAGGAACTGTTTTGCGTCTCTGGGTTGCCGGAAAGATTGATTTTTTAGATGGATGTGATATTCTATTAGGAAAGATTTATGGGAAATCTCAATTTAACTTATTTTGGAGGCTAATATTATGAAAAGGTATCTAATTTCAACCATTACGGTTCTGACGCTTTTGGCGGTTGCCCCGGGCGCATTCGCCCAGAACGAAGAAACAGCCGGCCAGAGAGTACTGCAACAACAGGAGAATATGAGGCAAAGATTTCAGAATATGTCCGAGGCCGAAAGAGAAAAGTTCAGGGCTGAATTGCAGGAAAGAAGAGAAAGATTTCAGAATATGTCCGAAGAGGAAAGAGAGAAATTCCGGGCCGAAATGCAGCAAAGGTTTGGCGGACGTATCAGCTTGGGGCGAGAGGATCAGCTCAAAGCAATCGAGACAATTGAAGAACAGGTTGCGAAGCTCAAAGCAGCCATACAAAACGTAGAGATAGGGCGAGAAGAGCGAAGCAGATGGCGCGAACTCTCTGAAGAAGAAAGAGCCAGGTTCATAGAAAAATCCCAGAAAGCACGTGGAGAAAGGCAGAAAGCAATCAGAACGATTGAACAGCAGCTTGCGAAACTAAGGGGATCGGGGCGACCGCAGCAACCAAAAGCCGACCGTCAGCCGCCTATCGGCGAGATAAAAGCTATTCACGACCTGGCGGTAAAAGAGAACGCAACACAGACAGCCGGCCGTCTGCAAAGGTTGATTGCCCGGTTTCAGAGGGAATCGAGACAGGGAAGACCGCAAGAATCACAGCCAGGACCTGAAAGGTTGGACAGACCGTCCAGGGAACGTCCGGATAGAGAAAGGCCGGCAAGGCAAAGAAGAGATGTCCAGGGCGAAAGTCCAGGCAAAAGAGCGCCTGAGTTTGAGCTAAACAGCTTTGACGGCAAAAGCGTAAGTCTTTCCGGCTACAGGGGCAAAATTGTTGTGCTGGAATGGTTCAACTTCGAGTGTCCGTTATCCCGATACCATTACGAAACAAAAAATACGATGGTCGAGCTTGCGAACAAGTACAAGGGCAAAAACGTCGTCTGGCTGGCGGTAAACAGCACAAGCCATACGACTCCTGAGCCGAACAAAACTTTTGCCAAGCGGCACGGGCTGCCTTATCTGATACTTGATGACAGGTCAGGCAAGGTTGGCCGAGCTTACGGCGCCAAGACAACGCCCCATATGTACGTCATAAACACCAGGGGCAATCTCGTCTATGAGGGCGCAATTGATGATTCGCCGATGGGCAGAAAAAAGGAAGGCGTAATTAACTACGTTGACAACGCCCTGGCAGAGCTGACCACCGGTAAAGCGGTAAGCACGGCGAAGACCAAGCCCTACGGCTGCACTGTAAAATACGCTAACAAATAAAACCGGTTTTACAATACTAAAAAGGTAAGCCTAACAGCCACCGTAGGAAAGGTAAAGCGGCAATTAAAACTGTCCGGGTTCCTGGAAAAATCCGGCAGGTAAACACAGGCTCTTCTTTGCCATAGCATGTTTTTTACAAAACACATTGGCAAAGAAGGGCCTATTTTATTAAAATCGGGGAGCTTGAAAAAAGTTTCAAGTACCATTAAACTTATCTGCATTAACCTTCTCGCAAAAAGAAAGGAAGTGAAAGATGAAAAGGTCCCGATTTTTTCCAATCGTAATTGGTTTCGTGGTTTGCAATTTTTTTGCATACGGCCAATTACCACAGGCCGCTGCTGAAGAAAGACTGACATACATCGACCTTATTCACAGACTTACCGACTTGGAGCACCTGGCAACACTGCCCGCACCGGGCGAAAAGTGCACTCAGTGGTCGAGCTATGACCGGCGGAGCAAGTACAATGAAACATCCGGGAAATATATTGACTGGTCTGCTAATGGTGATGGTGACGGTATTATCCGCAAAGAAGGCACTAAAGAGGTATTTGCGGAAATGGAAGGGCCTGGCGTAATATGGCGGATATGGTCGGCGCTGGCTAAAGAGGGACACGTAAAGATATATCTGGACGGGGCCCGGGAGCCCGCTGTTGACCTGCCGTTTATAGGGTACTTTAATCGGGAGAATGAACCTTTTACCCACCCTGCACTGGTGCATATGACAGCAAGAGGACAGAACTGCTATGTCCCTGTTCCGTATCAGAAATCGTGCAGAATTGTCGCCGAAGGCGACTGGGGAAGGTACTATCATTTTACTTATACTACTTATCCGAAAGGCACTATTTTGCCGACGTTCAAGCGGCAGCTTAGCAAAGCCGAATCGACAGCTCTCGATAAAGCAAACGAGATACTTACCGAGCGGGGCTTCGATCCGGTTCTCAACCAACCGGGCGAGATAACCTTACAGCAGACAGTAAATGTAGGTCCGGGCTCGGCTGTTCGTATTGCCGGGATTAAAGGCACAAGAGCAATAACGGCATTAAAGTTAAATATGGATTTGCCTGAATCCCCCGAGGACCGTGACGTGCTGCGCGAGCTTGTTTTGAGCATCCACTGGGACGGCGAATCCAGGCCGAGTGTTTGGGTGCCGTTAGGAGATTTCTTTGGCAGTGCCGCCGGTGTCAACAAGTACAAGTCACTGCCGTTGGGGATGACCGACGAAGGCTTTTATTGTTACTGGTATATGCCGTTTAAGAAAAGAGCCTTAATAAAATTGACCAATGACGGGGACAAAGCACGCACAGTTCAATTTACAATTACCCACGCACCACTTACAAAACCAATTAACAAGCTCGGAAGATTCCACGCAAAGTGGCACCGAGATGCGTTTTTGCCTGAAGAGCCTGAACGCAAAGCAATCGACTGGACCATGCTCAAGACGAAAGGACGGGGGCGATTCTGCGGCGTAATGCTGCACGTATGGAATCCCAGAGGCGGATGGTGGGGTGAGGGAGACGAGAAATTTTTCGTCGATGGTGAAAAATTCCCCTCTACAATCGGCACCGGCTCCGAAGACTACTTCGGTTATGCCTGGTGCGACCCGACGCTGTTTACTAACTGCTACCACAATCAGACGATAAGCATGAACAATCGCGGACATATTTGCGTGAACCGCTGGCACATCACCGACAATGTACCGTTCCAAAAATCCTTTGAGGCGGCAATTGAAAAATATTATCCGAACAGCAAGCCGACACTTTATGCCGCTGCTTCGTACTGGTACCAGGCTGCGGGCCAGGCGGACCCGTACCAACCGGCACCACTTACTGAACGGAAGGGATACTGGGGTCCGATCAAGATATTTAGGGTCAAAGGTGCAATAGAAGGCGAGAAGATGAAGATTCTTACAAAGACAGGCGGCAATGCAGCCAGGCAGGACCTGAGTGGGTTTGGTGTGGACTGGAGCAGCGAGGCACATCTCTGGTGGACTGGCGCCAAACCGGGTAATACGCTGGACCTGGCTGTACCGGTGGAGAAAACCGCAGCATACAAGCTGAAGATGCAGCTTACAAAAGCGATTGATTATGGCATTGTGCAGCTCTATCTGGACGGTAAAAAACTCAGCGGCCCGATCGACCTTTTCAACAATGGAGTGATACCTACCGGCGTTCTTAATATGGGTGTTCATAAACTCAGCAAAGGTCAACATACTTTGAGAGTTGAGATTGCAGGTACTAACGAAAAAGCCGTGAAGAAATATATGTTCGGGCTTGATTACATCACGCTGGAAGAAGTGCAGTCCGCTTTTTATCTGCCGGAGAATCCATCTTATACAATTTTTGACTCTGTACGCAACTCAGTCAAATTTGCGGAGTTCACGTTGGTTTCTTACAAGGGGCATCTCTGTTCCAAGTCGAGCTTTGTTGACCAGGATGGAAATATAATGGGCTGGCATGATTTCGGAAATCTTGAAGGGCCGGGCTGGGCGGCCAATGCCGTCGGCGGTGCTTATGAAATTTATTTGTTCGCCAGGCATGTTAGAAATCCATCTCTGGCCAAAAAAGCTCTTTCACTGCTCGATCATGTATTGGAGAATGGTTTTATCGACTACGAAACAGGTTTTATAACCGGCTACCGCGAAACCACAACCAATCGATTCTGCCTTAACTACCAGCACAAGAACAACTGGTTTTGCCCCGGCTCGATGGCAAAAATCGCATATCAGCTCCTTATTTTCAGTGACAAGCTTGATGGTCAACGAAGACGCAAAATGAGAAGCGCAGCTCTAAAGACAGCAGAATGGCTCAATACTAATGTGAAGTCCACTTCGAATGGCTGGTTTCCCCGTCGCTGCGAACCCAGCGGCAAGCACTACCCCCAAAACGCCTATGGAGATTCAGATATCTTATTCGAAAAAAGCGGTGACGGACTATTCATTATTCAGCTCTACGCTGGTCTCTCGAAGCGAGGTCTTGCTGATTATACAGAAACAATCAGACAAAAGATAAGCATTTTCATGGAAGCGGGAGGTTTTTTCGGAAGCATAAATCACGATACTTATGATGAACATGAAAACGTTGCATACTCTGTGGCATTTCGTGTGCTGAGAGAGGCGGCCAGCCTGCTCGATGACAAAAATATCCGTGCTTTCGCTTTTGATAAATGCCTCGCGGGTCTTGAGCAGTTTAAGATGAAAGAGGACAGAAACGGCGTTCAGACCAAGGGACTGCTCTTTATGGAGAAAAGCTGGGACACGGCCTATCTGTGGGAAAACGCCGAGGCGGCACTGGCCTATAT
>JABMRO010000176.1 GCA_013202635.1 Planctomycetota bacterium | reverse complement strand
TTTCCAGCCTTGTGCCTTGCATAAAACCTCCTCTTATTAAAAAGCTACGAGAGATGCGCCTGCAGGAAGACTATAATTCATAGATGCCTGACTGCACAGGCACAAGTTTCACTTATATTATCTATAACAAATTAGCTGCTATTCCGTCAAGGATAATCTTTTAATTGAGAAAGTTATGTGCTCAAAGGGCTTCACATTCATCTTAAGCCCTATTGATTATTAAGGTTAAATCTGTCAGAATCTTTCGGATAAGCCTTTCCGGCCTCCGAGATTCAGTGTGCGTAATTGGTCGTACCCAACGTTCAAAAGGATTCTTCAAAGTTGAATGTCATCGGGGAAAGTCATAATCACCTGACAATAACGCACTTCATTTGCTTCTGATCACGGATCAGCAGCTTGCCATCGACAAGGGCCAGAGGCCCCCAGCATTCCCTTGTATCGAGCAGCTTGATGCTTGCCAGCTCCTTAAAGCCCGCAGGGTCAGGTTCGATAAGATACAGAATCCCTTCTCTGCCGTCGACGCTGAAAATCAACCCGTCCGCCAGAATGAAGCCGCCCTTATCGAATACAGGTGAACGTTCCGTTTTCCACTTTACCTTGCCGTTCAGGTCCATACACACCATCCCATCTCGTCGTGTATTTGTCGTGCAGTGGGCATACAGATGGCCCTCATGGAGAACCGCCGGGTGAACATGTGTGCCAAAATCGTCGGTCTTATACAGTTCCGTTACACGATAGGAGTTGCCTTTCTTCTCGACCTTTATCATAGACGAGCCGGCCTTATACCCGCCGGTGATAAATAACCGTCCGTCACCGATTTCGGTAACATTGGGAACTGGAATTCGACAACTCCAGCCCTCATATATCCAGAGTCTCTTACCAGTACCGGGATCCATTCCCAAAACCGCGCCGCCTCCACCACCTCTGGAGCCGGCCGTGATCATAACTAAATGCTCTTCGCCGTCGATTTCCACAATAGACGGACTTACATAGCCAACCCTGCCGGGAAGTGCAGGTGAGGCCCACTTGACCTGACCGTTAGTCTTGTCATACGCAACGAATCCTGCCTTTTCGGTCTGAGATGCCAGGATTAATGAGTCCTTGTAAATCAACGGGTTCTGGCTGATGGCCCACCTTGGCACGTTGCCGCCCCCGTAGTCTTTCCATACGTTCTTGTTCCAGACAGGCTTGTGTGTCCTAACGTCAAAGCAATAGACATCACCGAATGACCCGCATGTATATAGGTAGTTGCCTTCAATCGCAGGAGTACTTCGAGATCCGGGGTGGCTCACCCTGCCCGGCGCATCATACGTATAGGACCACTGCTCCCTGCCCGTATTAAAATCAAGGCAGCGCAGCACGTCCTGCTTACTGCTAATACGATCCAGGACATAGACCCTGCCTTTGCTTACAACCGCTCCGCCATAGCCCGGCCCAAGTGAGACAGTCCACAGTACTTTCGGGCCGGCCTCAGGCCACGAGCGCAGCAGACCTTTCTCCGGCGAAGTCGCATTTCGATTCGGCCCAAGATACTGGTTCCAATCAGCCAGAGCGCTGCAAGCCACCATCATTACAATTGCCACGATCAAAATTGAGTTTGTCTTCATATTCTTCATTCTTTCCAGGAAATTAACTCCCCACTCCAGTTACTTCGTTTTCATGGTGCTTCTTAAATCTCCGTGCTATGGGGAAAAACGCACGAAAATCAAACAATCGGTATATAGCTTAAATCTGCCATACACACGATTCAAAAACCTATTCAGACCATTCAATGTAGTAAAGTACTAAATCCATTCCGAAATTACAACTAATTTCAGGAAAAGGTGCCAGTGCTCGATAGAATCCAAAGAAATGTCTCTTGTTTTTCAATTTAAAGTGTCTGAAAAGCCATTTAAGAATATCATAATCTAAAACAACCGGCTCTTATACCGAATCAGTATAAGACCCGAGTTAACACCAAAAGAGCCGTTATGGCTTAAGACTTTTGCAATGTGGAGGAGATTTTGGTATTATAGTCGAACTTGAAGGCTTGGTTGCTTAGTCAGGCGTGTAATATGAGAAATCTTATCTTAAGGAGTGATTATCATGACAAAGCGAACTCGCCGACAATTCTTGCAGCATTCAATGTTTACCGCCGCTGCGGCGGCAGTATCCACATCCCCGATGATCAGCAGTATTGCTAATGCACAAAGCCGAAGTTCTAATGAAAAGCTGCTTTGTGCGGTGATCGGTTGCCGCGGCCGGGGCGGTAGTCACATAAGCGCCTTCTCCGGTCGCAGGGATTGCGAAATCGCTTACATCGTCGATGTAGATGAAAAGGTTGGCCAGGGCTGCTGCAATTCTATCGAGAAACGTACGGGTCGCCGCCCAAAATGGGTAAAGGATATGCGCCGAGTGTTCGATGACAAGTCCGTCGATTTCATTGGGACGGCGACTCCAAATCACTGGCATGCCCTCTGCGGGGTCTGGGCGATGCAGGCGGGCAAAGACGCATATATTGAAAAGCCGATAAGTCACGATATTCCTGAAGGTGCCGCGCTTGTTGCTGCCGCTAATAAATACCGAAGGATATGTCAGGTGGGCACACAATGCCGTTCGAATCCGGCCCTTCAGAACGCCATGAAGTTTATCGAAGAGGGCGGTATAGGTGAGGTCAACTTTGCCCGCGGGCTGTGTTATAAACGCCGAAAATCGATCGATGCACTATGCGGTTATCCGATCCCTGAAGAGGTCGATTTCAATCTATGGAGCGGTCCGGCACCGTACACTTCGCCGAAACTCACCCGAAAACGGTTCCACTACGATTGGCACTGGCAGCGGCTGTACGGTAACGGTGACTCCGGCAACCAGGGACCTCACCAAACCGACATCGCAAGATGGGGATTAGGCATTAACCGTCATCCCAACAGCGTTATCGCATACGGCGGACGCCTGGGTTATCAGGCCGAACGCAAAGATCCCAATTACGTCGATGCGGGCGATACGCCTAACACCGAAGTGGCTATCTACGATTATGGAAAAAAGTGCATGGTCTTTGAGACGCGGGGACTTTCCGTTGACAATTCAGCGGACATGGAGATTAGCACCATGTTTGAAAGCACCAAGGGCAACAGGATCGGCGTGATATTTTACGGGACTGAAGGCTATTTAGTCCAGAAATCCTACACACATTGTATGGTATTTGATCTCAAGGGCAGGATGGTCAAGGAGTTCAAAGGTGGCGGCGACCATTTCGACAACTTCATTAAGGCCGTTCGCAGCCGAAAAGCGGAAGACCTTAACTCTGACGCTTTCCAGGGCCATCTGTCTGCGGCCCTGGCGCATTTGGCCAACATCAGCTATTATCTTGGCGAAGACAACAAAGTTTCCGTCAAACAGGCCAAGGCCGTGCTGGAAAAAATAAAGAGCCGGGACCACAACATCGAGACGCTGAATCGGACCGTTCGACATTTCAGAGATAACGGTGTTGATTTGGATAAGTACCCGATGTCGATGGGACCGCTGCTCAAGTTCGATCCCAGGAAAGAAATATTCACCAATAGCGCCGCGGCAAATGAGATATTACACCGCGATTACCGTAAACCGTTCGTGTGCCCTACGCCGGATAAGGTGTAGTAATTGAGGTGTGTCTAAGATATTCTGACTCTTCGCAAAAGATTTACACACTTGGAAGGGACGTAAACGATGAAGTTTTATCGAGACTTTGGTAATTATGTGTTGCCTTTGTGGAAAAAGGTTTTGATTTTTCTACTTGTAATAAGTCCGGGGATGTCGATAGCCCAAACAAAGGAAAAAACAGCAAACACCATCGTATGGGACACGCAGTCACCATTTGTCAATATGGTTGATATTCGGGACAAAAATAACTGGAAGGTTGTTCCTGCCGACCTTCTTACGCTTGAGCTTGACCCATCCGCTGCTGTTTCGGACCCTGCTTACTATGGTAGGGAATACTCTTTCAAAGGAGATGTAGTAGTCGAAAATGAGCACTTGACCGCCGTCTTCTGGTCAGGAAAAGGCAAAGTAGTTATCTACTCGAAAACAGGTCCGAGTAAAAAGAGAGTGGAATTCACTCCTCTTCAACTAAAGGCAAAGCCGGCAGGCATCAGTCACTGCAGTATTTTGCACAACACCGGTGATGAAGCGTCTTTGGAAGTTTCCTTTTCCGGTGGGGGGGCGGAAGATAGCTTCTCTGCTATTTTCTCGTTCGACCAAACGGGGATTATCGAGATTAAACCTGCTGAGAATATGAAAGGGATAAGCCTGCTCAGTCCAATTGCCTATGGTGTGATACCCGATTTCATTGGCGATGACCTTATATACGATCCCGAAAAATATCCTTCGAGAGCAACGCTTCACGTTCCTTCTGAGAACATATTTCTGGGATTGCTTGAAGGACAAAACAATATGCTGGTTGTTACCTGGCCTATGGGAAAGCAGCGGATGAAGCTCGTTCTGGATAATAGTGAAAAAGATCGTCTCATCGAATCTGTTGACTTTGACAATGACGGCAAGAGTATTTATCTGGCCCTGTTGGATGCGCCGGGAATTTGGCATAAGGAACAGTTGAAGCCTTCTTATCTTGAAAAGGATGTAGTCATTAATTGGAAAAGACCCTTTCCTGCAAAATGGATAACCCAATTAGATGAAGCGAATGTAAAAACAACTTTTACGTTCAAAGAATCGAAAGAAAGTATCTGGCGTGGTGTAACAGGTCGCTATAACTACCCCGTCTGGTTTGACGGGGGGAAAACTTTCTATCGTCTCGGCAAGAAAATACCGCCGAAGGGATATTCTCTCGTTTATTGTCTGGAGAGAAAAGGAACTCCCGTCTCGATTTCTACTCCTGTAGATATTATGAAGGGAACGTTGGGCAGGCAGGCATGTAACACTATACTTGACCTGCCGGGTCGCAAACTGCGCAACCATCATAGAAGGGCAGGCATAGGTGTTCGTCGTGCCGCTACCTGCGGATGTACAAAGGTAATGCAGGCGGTTTTTGATGCGGGCCAGGAAGTAAGGAGGAAAGAGTATGTCGCGGGAGCTGTAGATGATATGGTTTATTTTGTCAGGCGGCATGTTGAGAGAATCAACGAATATCAGGATTTTGCCAATAACATGATAAAATATCTGAATCTGGCAGGAAAGTCCGCTGCTGACTTGAAACCCTTTATTGATAATATCAAGGCAATAGTGCAGGAGATACCAAGGGGGTACAGCAGGCAAAAAGAGAACATGAAAAACCTGGAATTTGCTGCTGACCTGGCTCGCAAGACCAAAGCTCTTACACAAAAAAAAGCCCCGCAAAATCTGCCAGCCTATAAGGACCTGAGCGAGAAGTGGAGAGCAATGGGCGGCGCTCAAGACTCTGTTATTGCGCAGTGTCATACTATTACAAGGAAGCTTTTTCAGGAGGCGGGTTATGGCTGCGTAAATCAACCCAGGGCAGTTAAAATAGCCCGGGAGATTAGAAGGCGTTGCAGGAAATGTCTTAAAAATCCTGATGGCTATGAGATATGGCAGAATTATTAAACACATAATAATCAAGCTGAAAAGTATAAAGCGGAAACCGAAAACTATGAAACACTATATACTGGCAGCATTTCTCTTGTTTGGGACTTTATCTCTGTTGCAAGGCTGTAAGCGCAAAGCTCCAAACGATGCGTCAAAAACCCCAACCGATGCTCTAAGTGAAATTAAAGCTGAATCCGGCATAGAGATGGTTCGGCTTCCGGGTGGCCGGTTTACAATGGGAGATGAGAATGAGATAGATGCAAAACCTCGTGATGTTGTTGTAAGCTCATTCTACATAGACAAATACCTCGTGACTCAGGAAGAATACCAAAGAGTTATGGAAAAAAATCCTTCCCGCTGGAAGGCAGGCAAAAATCCTGTGGAGCAGGTACGTTGGTCCGATGCCGTCAGATACTGCAATGCCCGTTCGCGAATGGAAGGTCTCCAGCCATGCTATGATTTAGAAACATGGCAATGTAATTTTGGTGCAAACGGATACAGACTGCCTACGGAAGCAGAATGGGAATATGCCTGTCGGGCAGGAACCAAAACAATGTATTTCTTTCGGAATGAGCCGTCAAAACTGAAAGA
>JABMRO010000175.1 GCA_013202635.1 Planctomycetota bacterium | reverse complement strand
CCACAGCGTCCAACAATGACCGTTGGCGGGCAAGGGACGGCTGTTTGATATTTTACGGGCAAGTCTCATGTTTGCTTATTGACAAATCATCATCTATAGTGCCTATATGACAAACTCAGAGATTCACCCCGTTAGAAATAAAGAAATTTCTAACGGGGCAAGATTTTCAGACTAATCGGAACTTGAAGAAATGCCAAGAACACAAATAATCGCTACATTAGGCCCAGCCAGCAACAACTACACTGTCCTGCGCAAAATGTTCACGGCCGGTCTTGATGTAGCCAGGCTGAATTTTTCCCACGGCAGTTATGACAAACATCTTGAGGCAATAAATCTTGTTCGGAAACTCAACAGCAAGTACAGACGGCACATCCGAATAATGCAGGACCTGGCGGGCTTCCGAATTAGAATCGGGCGATTTAAAGGTGCTAATACAAGATTATTAAAGAACCGCACAGTAGTCTGGCTGACCAATGACGCCGAAGCATGCGGGCCGCGAACGATACCATTTGACTACCAAGGTGATTTGAACAGGATACGACCTGGTACACTTATATATATTGACGATGGAAATCTGGTCCTCCGTGTAAAGAGCAACTTGGCAAACAGCATAAAAGCGGTGGTTGTCGAAGGCGGTATCCTTAAGGAAAGAAAAGGCATAAATATTCCCGATGTGGACCTTGAATTCGAGGGGATAACCACAAAGGACAAAAAGGACATTGAGTTCGGTATCAAACACGGCGTTGACTATATCGCTTTGTCGTTTGTGCGGGATGCTAATGATGTTCTGCAGGCCGCCTCACTGATAAAGCCGGGATTGCCAGGATGTCAGATAGTGGCAAAAATAGAAAGCAGGCAGGCGATAGATAATATTGACGGGATAATTGATGCCGCGGATGGAATAATGATAGCTCGCGGCGATATGGGCGTTGCTGTCCCGATTCAGGAAGTCCCCATCATCCAAAAGCGCATAATAAAAAAATCCAACGCAGCGGGAAAGTTCGTAATTACAGCCACGCAGATGCTGGAACACATGACTGAACACATCAAGCCGACACGTGCCGAGGTTACAGACGTCGCAAACGCAATTATCGATGGTACTGACTTCGTCATGCTTTCGGCGGAAACTGCCGTTGGCCGTTTTCCGTATCAGTCGGTCCTGATGATGAATGAAATCATCAAGTTTACCGAAAAATCCATGCCGGAATTATAATAATACCGGTATCGGCGGGCATAACCTAAATTTTATTTCTTCGGAATCGGCTCCAGATAAATATTGCGAAACTCGATAGGGCTGCCTTCACTTTGCAGGCAAATGGGGCCGTACGAAGGATTGCTGTTGTCGCCTTTGTTCTGAAGCAGGCCATTGACATACAGCGTAACCGTTTTACCGTCACAGACAATATCGTAAGAGTTCCACTGGCCGAGTGGCTTCTCGTTCGAGGGATGCTTCTTTTTGGCATTGGCGTAGTCCTTTGGTCCTATTTGCTTGCCATCAACATTAATCATTGAATGGTTAAGCAGCCAGAAATCCCCAGCGTTCTGATGCATCAGTTGTGCCTCCACGCACCTGGGCCAGGTACGGTCGATACCCGCGCGATGCAGCAGCACACCGCTGTTTGTCGGCTTTTCCGGCCAGCGCCATTCGAGGTGCAGCTTGTAATCGGCGTAGCTTTCAACCGTGCGGATATAGCCATTGGGTTTTCCCTCGCATCGAATAACGCCGTCACGAACAGACCAGACCTTATCGACAGTCCACTTCTTATCGGTATCGGCTTTGTCGTCGGGAGTGAAGCGAACCCAGCCGTCGAGGTCTTTACCATTGAACAGAACGGTTTTTTTGGCAGGCTTAACCGGCCAGGGCAAATCTTTCGCAGGCTCGATGTAGATATTTCTGTATTCGATTGGGACGCCTTCGCTCTGTAGGCATATCTTTCCGCTTGTTACAGAACAATCCGTGGCCTCGTTCATGAGCTTGCCATTGACGTACGGCCGGACGGTCCCACCGACACACCATATCTCGTAAACGTTCCACCGGCCCGGTTCTTTCTCGTTGTGCTCGCCATACTTGAGGACTCGTCTGCCCCGGACGCGATGGCCGCCGATTTTATGCTCGTTGAATTCCAGACCGCCAATCTCCCAGAAATCGCCCTGGTTGCGATAGCCGCCCTGGCACTCAAGGCTTTTTGGCCACACACGGTCTTCGCCGACCATATGGACAAGTGCCCCGTTGTTTCCGGGGCGAGCCGGCCAGCGATACTCGAAATGAAGCTTGTAGTTTTTGTATGCTTTGACTGTACGGATGTAGCCGGCCGGTTTACCCACGCATGCGAGAATGCCTCTCGGTTTGATTTTCCAGGTCTGGTCCACATTGCCCTGATTGTTTCTCAAATATCGAAACCAGCCGTCAAAACTCCTGCCGTCGAAAAGTATAACCTTTTGCTCAGGCTCAATAGCATCCTCGGCATTACATATTGTCAAAGATGACGATACAATGGCCAACGTTACAATGAGCAGTAATAAAATGCGGTTCATTTTTTCCTCCCTTCGGAATACTTTCTTGTTAATCTCGACAGGAATTTGCCATTAACTAATAGCCCTGCCAGGTTTCAGTTTTTTCTCGACATTTTATCATACTTTATTTGTGTGAGAAAAACAACTTTCTTGAGCATTATTAATAAATTCTCTTACCAAGTGTTTCAACCAACCTGATGCGGAACAGCCATTTATCCATTTGGTATTGCCGAGTCCGATGTAAGCTGCGTACTCAGCGCCTTTCGGTACCCGGTGACAGTAATGCTGCTGTCCGGCAGGACTTCGGCGATTGCGTAGGAATTGTTTTGGAGGCCCTGGCCTTCAACGACTGCTTTCAAGGTATAGTAGTGGATTCCTGCAATATTGCTGTAGCTACCGGAATGATGATGTCCCTGGAAGACTGCGAGTACTTTTCCGGAAGCTTCCATAACTTGCCTGACCTGGGCCGCATTTTTCACATAGACTGAGCCGGTGCCATCGAGTAGTTGATGAATGAAAACGATAACGGCCCCGGACGCCGCGGCGAGGTCTTGTTTGAGCCAGTGAAGCTCTTTGGAAGGAATATTCGCATCAGTCCAGTCAAAGTTGCCGTGGTCATAGTCAATGCCATCAGCTCTGAAGTTGGCGTCGAGCACAACATAGCGCAGACCATTTGAGTCGAATGAGTAGTAACTGCGATTGGAATCAATATTTGTATTGTCCACCCGTCTTAGAAACTGCACTTTCGAGATGCTGTCCATATCGTGATTGCCGAGGGCATGATAAGTCGAGCCTTTGAATCGTTTGAGCACTTTTTCGGCGGCCTGAAGATACGAAAGGGTCTTTTTCTCGGCCGGCGGTTTGTCCTGGTCTTTGAAATCACCGAGTTCGATAAGAAAATCAACTCTTTCGATATTCATTAGCGCCACACACTCGGAGAGTTTATCAAGGGATTCGCGATAAAAACGCGTGCCCTGTGCATCGGCATCGGCATAATGGCAGTCGGTAACAATACCGAAACGAGCCGTGCGTTGCCTGGCTTTCGAGTCACTATTAAGAGCGCATGAAAGGGGCAGAACGGTAAGGCCGGCTAATGAGGCGACGGATGATTTTAAAAATGTCCGGCGAGTGATTATCCAATTAGTGTTTTTGTCCATTACGCGATCCTTCTCTATACTGAGACTATAATCATTTCTTCACATCATAACACCACAGCGTATCATGGTAGCGGAGGTAAAGCCGACCATCGAGCAGAACAGGATGCGCCCAGGCATCTTTTGTGCGTTTAGAATACAGACGAAAACGCCCGGCAGTTTCCATGCCGTTATTTCCCCATTTTAAGAGGGCTACTGTGCCGCTTTCATCAAGGCAATACAATCGTTCCTCGGCGTATATTGCCGCTCCGGTAGTAAGATCCTTTAGCTCATATTTCGTTTTACCTGTCTGCCAATCAACTCCGAACCACCATTTGGAATTTTTGTATCCGGCGGCGAACAGGGTACCATCGACGAGTACCGCCCCGCCCGTTACCGTGTCCAGTTGTGAAGTCCAGATATGCTCGGCAGCGATGCCTTGTCCGTCCGGAACAAGTCTGTAGAGCCTGCCGTTCTCGGAATAGGAAGTGACATAGTACACCTTGCCGGAACCATATACCGGAGTAGCCGCATTGACTCCGTGCGGATTTCGTAGCGGGACGGTCCAGAGCAGCTTACCGGTATCGGCGTCAACGCCGAAGCCATGCGCCGCCGAGCAATTAGCAATCAGCCTGCGTCCTGCGTATTGGAATAGAATCGGTGAGCTGTGAGAGGCACGGTCCTTGCCGAGCGGTTCGGTGGTCCAAACCGTCCGGCCGTTGTATTTGTTAAGTGCGGCCATTAGGGCCTTTTTCCCCCCAGGCGTTACTATTACCCGTGGGCCATCTATTAATAAACATTCGCTCAAAGCCCAGGTGATATTTCTAGCACTGAACCTATCGAGGATATTAACTGTCCAAATCTCATCGCCCGAGGCGGCATCCAGACAGGCCAGACGGCCATGCGCATTCAAGTGATACAGCCTGCCCTCAGAGAAGGCGCAGGATGCGCGTGCACCGGGGTATGGATTTTTCCAGTATTTTCCGTTTTTCGTTTTCCATACTGGCGCGCCGTTTCTATCGAACGCGAATACTACCAAATCTTCGCCCACATCTCCGGTGATGTACAGTCGATTACCGACAATAATTGGTGAGGACCATCCTTTGCCAAGACCATTAATCTTCCAAAGCAGTTTCGGCCCGTCTTGAGGCCAGCTTGGAAGCAATCCTTTTTCGTTTGAGATACCATCACGGTGCGGGCCGCGCCACTGCGGCCAATCCGGTTCGGGCGAGGCGATAAGCCCGTCGGCGGCGGACAGAGTGGCCGGCACCAAGGCAAAGATAAAAGTTGCCAACAGACATATAACAACAAAAAATTTCGTATTCAATAGTGTTTGGCTTTTACGACAGTTTGGTATAGCGGCGAAATGACATTTCATAAGCGATTTGTCCTTTTTCAATTTGCTTATAACCATGGCTCAGTTACACATTCACCATAGTACCAATCTTGCTCCGTCACCCGCCATCCAGATGTCTCAGTGAGCAGGCTTAGTGTTTTATTATAACTTTTGGGTGGAAAAAGAGCAATAGTCCAGACCCACAAATCCACACAGGCTGGCAAAATCTGTTGGCATCAGGCATTTGATTCGGTTATTATTGTCAATTACCAATTAGCATTTTTTGTATTGAAGGAGGCACTACAATGAAACGAATACATTATTTCTTTCTGATTGTCATCGTGGGATATTTCATGTTTACAGGGGGAGTGAGAGCTTTACAAGCAGCTAATGAGAAATTTGTGTCTCTGTTTAACGGCAGGAATCTTGACGGCTGGGCGAATGTCAACTGCGCACCAGAAACCTGGAAGGTGAGGGATGGGATGATTATCTGCAGCGGAGTTCCGACCGGTGTGATGTGCACGGAAAAACAATATGAAAATTACATTTTGGAATTGGAGTGGCGCCACATGATAAAAGGCGGCAACGCCGGCTTATTCATCCACTCTGAGGACTTACCTGTAACGGGAAAACCGTTCACGCGTTCGGTTGAAGTGCAGATACTCGACGGCCGCAATAGCGAAAACGCCACCAGCCACGGCGATATATTCGGCATTCAGGGCGCAACGATGACGCCTGACAAACTCCATCCGGGTGGCTGGATGCGCTCCCTGCCTGCGGAACGGCGATGCAACCCGGCCGGCCAGTGGAACCATTATCGCGTTGAGAGCCGGGACGGCGCGGTCAGCCTGGCCGTTAACGGCAAGGTGGTTACCCGCGCATTTCACCTGAATCCGCGAAAAGGATATATCTGTCTCGAATCCGAAGGTGGTGTTGTTCATTTCCGCAATATTCGTATTTGCGAACTGCCCGGCTCCAATCCGCCGGATGATGTGGTTGCACAGAAAGGCCGGGGCTTTCGCTCACTCTATAACGGCCTGGACCTTCGCGGCTGGAAGCATGTCCCCGGCAATGAGGGACATTGGAACGCGAAAGACTGGATTCTGGATTATGACGGCAAGGCAACCGGAGATGACAAGAACCTGTGGACGCAGGAGGAATTCGGAAATTTCGTTCTTATCGTTGACTGGCGTTTTCCCGACAAGCCGAAAGTTAAAAATGTTCCAGTGATTCTGCCGGACGGCTCAGAGGCCACTAATGCTGAGGGCAAGCAATTGACTGTCCCGGTGATGGACGCCGGTGACAGCGGAATTTATCTGCGTGGTTCCTCGAAGAGCCAGATAAATATATGGAACTGGCCTGTCGGCTCGGGCGAAATCTGGGGATACCGCTTGGACGGGAATATGCCGGAGCAGGTGCGAAGGGGCGCAACGCCTATCCTCAATGCGGACAATCCGGTCGGCCAGTGGAACCGCTTCGAGATTACAGCCGTTGATGATAAGGTTACGGTTGTATTAAACGGTAAGACAGTAATTCACCAGGCCCGCCTGCCGGGATTACCCAAACGCGGCCCAATCGCCCTGCAGCATCACGGCGACCATATCCAGTTTGCCAATATTTATATAAAGGAACTTAAATAACTTACCCAGGTCAAATTCTTCTGCTGTTGTAATCTGACTGGAAGGAGAAAGCATATATGCTTGAAAAAAAGGTTTCATCTGAAAGGAACCGCTCAAAATTACAGAGTGATTTTTCGCGGCGTACTTTTATCAAGCGCAGCGGTTACGCACTGGCCGGGACAATGCTGGCAACACAGGGGGCGCTGGCTGTCAACGCCGCTCCTAAAAAAATTCGCATAGGTGTTGTCGGAGGAGGTTTTGGGACATCCTTTCAGTGGCATGAGCATCCGGACTGTATCGTTCAGGCGGTAAGTGATTTGCGCCAGGACAGGCGGAAACGACTAATGCAGGTGTATAATTGTCAAAAGACCTACGATTCACTTGAGCAGTTGGTGCTCGCTAAAGACATTGATGCGGTGGCGATATTCACCGACGGCCCGCTTCATGTTCAGCACACTATTGAGGCGATGAAAAACGGCAAGCACGTTATATCGGCTGTTCCCGCCGCCTGGGCTACTATTGAGCAGGCCGAGCTGCTTTTGGATACTGTCAAAAAATACGGCCTGACTTATATGATGGCCGAGACGGGCTACTATCAGCAGTCCACGATATCGGCGCGTAAGTTTTACCGGCAGGGTAAATTCGGCTCTCTTTATTATTGCGAGGCTGAGTATCAGCATCCCGGCCTCGAATCGCTCTATTTTTCGAACGGTAGGCGAACATGGCGGCACGGTATGGCACCGATGCACTATCCAACACACAGCACTTCACAACTAATCGGCGTTAGCGGAGAAAGGTTGACGGAAGCTGTATGTCACGGATGGGGTGACGATGACCCTATCCTCAAAGATAACGTGCACAACAATCCGTTCTGGAATGGTTCGGCGATGTTCAGGACAAATCGCGGCAATGCCTTCCGCATGAATGTATGGTGGAAAGGCGCCCACCGAGGCTGTGAGCGGGCCCAGTGGATAGGTGACAAGATGAGTTTCTATACGGCGCATCCCAACGGTATGGGGATGGTTATCATTCGTTCCGGCAAGCAGATGGAAAAAGATGATGCCGGTTTTGTTCGGGAGGCGCCGAACTTCGAACATTACAAACAACCCCAGTGGTGGAAAACGGACATGCTGCCCGAGCCGTTACGGCATAACAGCGGACACGAAGGTTCGCATACTTTCCTGACACACGAATTTGTTAATGCCCTGATACACAGCCGCAGACCTGCGATAGATGTTTATGAATCTTTAGCTTATACTGTGCCGGGTATTATTGCGCACCAGTCGGCGCTGCGAAAAGGCGAACTGATTAAAATCCCTCAGTACGATAAAAAGGTGTAAGTTGCAGAGAATGACAACTGAACAATTAAACTAAATTTAAGATGGAGAACCAATTATGAAAAAGATTATTTTGCTGACAGTTTTATTAATTGTACTTCTAACGCTGCCTTTTGAGGTCGAAGCCCGGGAAAAGGTTTTTCGTATTGGTATGATAGGTCTTGACACATCGCATGTTACCGCCTTTACAAAGGTTATCAACGACCCGGCCAATAACTACGGCTGCAAGGTTGTGGTCGGCTATTCAGGCGGCTCGCCGGACATTCCTTCTTCGGCCAACCGAGTTGAGAATTTCACAAACCAGCTCCGCGACAAGTACGGCGTGGAAATTGTTGATACCATAGAGGAGCTTTGCGAGAAGGTTGACGGAGTTCTGCTGGAAAGTGTTGACGGCCGGCCTCACCTCAAACAGGCGATACCGGTGATCAAAGCCCGAAAGCCTCTGTTTATCGACAAGCCCATGGCCGGCAGTCTGGCGGACGTGCTCGAGATATTCAGGCTCGCCAAAGAAAACAACGTACCGTGCTGGTCGAGTTCTTCTTTGCGGTATGGTCCCGGCGTTATCGATATGAGAAATAATGACGAGGTCGGTGCAGTTCTTGGCTGCGACGTATTTAGTCCATGCAGTCTTGAAGAACATCACCCGGACTTGTACTGGTATGGTGTCCATGGTGTCGAGATGCTCTTTACCGTAATGGGTACAGGCTGTGAGAGTGTCAGACGTGTGCAAACCGGAAACTGTGAATTCGTTACCGGTATCTGGAAAGATGGGCGAGTCGGTACTTTCAGAGGTGTAAAAAAAGGTAAGAGCGGCTACGGTGCACGAGTTTTTGGCACAAAGAGTATATCGCAAAGCGGCAGATATGGCGGCTATGAGCCTTTAATAGAAGAAATCATCAAATTCTTTAAGACCGGCAAGGTAGGCGTGCCGGCGGAAGAAACTATTGAAATCTTCGCCTTTATGTCCGCCGCTGATGAATCCAAAGCAAAAGGCGGCGCTGCTGTTTCTATAAAAGAAATCATCGAAAAGGCTGAACAGCAAAACAAGCTTCGCCGAAGGCGTCGTTAGAAAAGTAAACTCAATCGATTTAGGATAGACAAAATGGTACAGTCTTACAGGAACGAAAAGCGGTTTGTAGTAACTCCGTTCGTGGTATTGGTTATTTTGCTGGCTGGATTATTATTATGCACTTGGTCTCAGGCGGCATCACAGAAACTTACCGTCGATAACGCCGTAATTTCAGTTACGCTTCATACGGACGATGCGACCCTGTCGGTAACTGATAAACGCACGGGATACTCCTGGCGGCAAAAACCTATAACCAAAGGTAAAATAATCCAAAGCGCCGCAGACGGGCACGGTATTGAAATGACATGGCGTCAGCCGGGGCTGGGGATGGACATCAAAACCAGACTGCTTCTGGATAAAAATCTACCTGAGTTTACACTGGAGCTTTCAACCGAAGGTGAACTCAACCGGTCATTGAAGTTTCCTCATCCGTTTGTCACCAAATCCGGAACATATCTGGTTGTGCCTATGAACGAAGGGATTTCATACCCGGTCGAAGATAAGACAATAAGTCCGAGAAGACTTATCACTTACGGCGGTCACGGTATATGTATGCCCTTCTGGGGAGTTACGGATGGCCGGCAGGGGTACATGGCTATCTTTGAAACGCCGGATGATGCGGCCGTACGTATTCAGCGAACAGATGAAAAACTCTGCATTGCGCCGGAATGGGATTCGCAAAAAAGACGGTTCGGTTATACCCGCAGACTGCGCTATGTTTTCTTCGATAAAGGCGGGCATGTAGCAATTTGCAAACGGTACCGCTCTTATGCCCAAAAGGCGGGTTTATTGAAAACCTTGGAGCAGAAACGAAAAGAAAATCCTGACGTGGATTTGCTAATTGGAGCGGTGAATGTCTGGTGCTGGGAAAAGAATGCTCTAAACATAGTTCGTGAGATGAAATCCCTTGGCATTAATCGAATCCTGTGGAGTCACCGAGAGCAGCCGGACGTTATCAAAGCGATGAACGAAATGGATGGTGTCCTTTCGAGTCGTTATGATATCTACCAGGACCTGATGGACCCGCAGGTCGTAGAGCAGCAGCTTCGCGGATTACATCCCGACTGGACCCAGGACGCATGGCCAAAGGACATTATGCTCGATAGCAGCGGCGAGCCGCGCAATGGATGGCGAGTGAAAGGTAGAGACGGAAAAATGTATCCTTGCAGCGTCCTGTGCGATAGGCAGGCGCCGAAGTACGCCCGGCAGCGCGTTCCCGCCGAGTTGAAGACCCATCCTTATCGCTGCCGTTTCATCGATACAACGACAGCTTCTCCATGGCGCGAATGCTACCATCAGGACCATCCTATGACAAGAAGTGACAGCCGACATTGGAAAATGGAGCTATTGCGTTGTATATCCGAGGATATGAAACTCGTAACCGGCTGTGAGACGGGGCACGATGCGGCTGTGCCATATGTTCATTACTTCGAGGGTATGCTTAGTCTCGGTCCTTATCGAATTCCGGATGCCGGTCGAAATATGCGGAAAATCTGGGACGAGGTCCCCGAACGCGTGGCCAAATTCCAGGTAGGGCATAAGTACCGGTTGCCGCTATGGGAGCTTGTCTATCACGATTGTGTTGTCTCGCAGTGGTATTGGGGTGATTATAATAATAAACTGCCTGCTATATGGGACAAGCGGGACCTTTTTAATATCCTTTACGGTACGCCGCCGATGTTCATGTTCACCCGGCAGGTATGGAGCAAATACAAAGACCGATTCGTTCAAAGCTATAAAGATGTATGTAATGTCGCCCGCGCGGTCGGCTACGCTGAGATGACGGACCACCGCTTTCTTACGGCGGACAGAGACGTTCAGCAAACGAACTTCGCAAACGGCACTACTATAACGGTCAATTTTGGAAGCGAATTATACCCTTTGCCCAACGGTGAAAAGCTCAAACCAATGGGCTACCATCTAATGGTTGAAAAATAGCATTTGAAGCAAGCTTAAAATTAATTGTCGTATTTAAGCTCGCCTCCTTTTAAGCGTCTGAGCTGTTTGAACCTCTTGGGCTGTTCGAAATCGGGCACTTCGGCAAGGGTCTTTTCGTAGATGGCTTTGATGCGTTTGACAACGTCAGGGTGCTTCTTGCTTACATCGTGCTGCTCAGCGGGGTCGGCTTCGAGGTCGAAGAGCATTATATTTTTCGCCTTGTCACCACCAATCACACCCGGATAATCTTTGGGTTGTGACTGTTCGTATGGAGCAATTAAAGTCACGCCGTCCGGCCCCCTCGGGTCCACCCAGTCATCTCTGAGCTTCGGTAAGCCGCCCGGTGTGCGGACATGAAGTTTCCATTTGCCGCTGCGGATAGTTGCGAGATTCGGGCCCTGCATACCAAACAGCACATTGTGTGGACTCTTAGCGCGGGCCGAAGTGAGTAGTGGCCGGATGTCTCTACCGTCAATAACACGGTCTTTCGGAATATCAACTCCGGCGGCCTTGAGAATAGTCGGAAAGATGTCAATGGAGCCTGCCGGTGAGTTATTGACAAGGCCGGCGGGAATCTTTCCAGGCCATCGGGCAATCATCGGCACACGAAGACCACCATCCCATGTCCGACTTTTCATGCCGCGAAGCCCGCCCGTGCTGCCGCCATACCATGGGCCGTTGTCTGAGGTAAAAATTACGAACGTATTGTCGTCAATCCCTAATTGTTTGAGCTTGTCAAAGATTTGACCAACCGAAAAGTCCAGCTCACGAATGACATCGGCGTAGAGGTCGTCAGGCGTATCCGGTGTGTAAAAATCCTCCGAAGCCGCAAGTGGTTTGTGCGGCATTGCGTGGGGCAGGTAGAGGAAAAAGGGACGATTGCGACTGAAACTGCGCTCGATAAAATCAAGAGCACGCTGTGTGTAGCGTTTGGTTAGCGTTGCCTGTATGACGGGATACTCAACGACCTTTTCATTTTCGACGAGCTGCACCGGACGCATATCATTTGAGTACAGGATTCCGTAGTACTCATCGAAGCCCTGCCGTCGTGGAAGATACTTAAACGTATGCCCCAGATGCCACTTACCGATACAAATGCTGGCATAGCCGGCCTCCTTGAGCGCTTCGGCGATAGTAATCTCGGAGTCCGGTAGCCCGACACTGTTGATACCGCCATCGGGTGCAGGATTAAATACGACACCATTACGGAATGGATACCTGCCGGTCAGAATCGTTGCCCGCGATGGGGCACAATAAGGCGTGGGCACATAGTAGCTGGTCAGTTTGGCGCCCTCGGCGGCCATTTGTTCCAGATTGGGCGTTTCAAACGGCGATTTTTTCAAGCCGAAACCGCTGATATCTCCATAGCCCAAATCATCAGCAAAAATGAGTATAAAATTCGGCTTCTTACCTGTATTAGCCCAACCTGCCGAGTTGGGCAGCATCATCGCTGCAACACTTCCACCCATAAGTCCTAAGAAATCACGACGGCTTAAATTTTTGTCCATGATGAAACTCCTCTACTATAATAAATCAGGCTGTAAGGATATAATTATTTTACTGCTTCTGCTGCCATTCATAAATTGACGGCACCTTTGGAGTTGGTCTTGGGGCATCGCCGAGTGGAAATGCTTTGTTGTCTTTGAATACCGTCGGCTTGGCTTTGCCTGCTGTCAAACGTCCATTGCCGCCGTATAACCTGTTGCCTATTATCTCGGCCCCTAAACAGTCGGACGTGGCGAGCAATACCATCGGCGATTTACCGTCCTTGAGGATGAATACATTGTCCTTAATAATATGGTCGAAACTTGCTGTTTTGGCTGACACGCCCGGGCCGCTATCGGCGATGAAACGGTTGTAGAGAACCAGCCAGTTTTCGTTCATGCCACCCATCCAAAGACCCGCTCTCGGAGAGCTGACATCGCAGTTGTACACAACGTTTCTCGGGCCGTTCGGACCATGTGCCGTGTCCTGCGGTGGTGAAGCCCACATTCCATATCCATATCCTCCATGGCCCCGGACAGACTCGATTACACACTGTTCGATAAGGTTTTCGTTCGTCCAGCCCGAGTGCCATTGGCCGTCGCTCTCGTGGAACACGCTTTTGCGAATCACACAGCCGCTGGCAGCCCACTGGAAAAGGGGCGCATGCCGCATTTTGAATGTCTCGACGTTTTCTATCAGACAATCCCAGCATCGGTCCCAGCCGGTATAGGCCGTACCGCCGCCGCCTTTGAACCATGCATCATCGAAAACGCAGTCGCGGATTTCGCACCATTTTGCCATCGAGCCATACACGGGGAAGCGGCCGCACTTTTTCACAGTTACGTCTTTTGCCCAGCAGTTCCATCCGTGATAAAAGACCACACTGCTTATCCAAAGATTTTCCATCTGTTCTATGCGGAGAGATTCAACTCCGCATCGCTGTATTGGGGAGACTTTTTGTACGTAAGAGCCGTCGATAATGGGAAACTCGATTCGCAACGGTTGATTGATAATAACGGTATTATTTTTTATATCACTGATGACTACCTCGTATTGACGATATGATCCCCACTTGCAGGCGTTTTTGGTGAGCTTTTTCCATCGCTCTGTTGCCGGCCCGTCAATAAAAATACAGTCGCCGACCCGAAGCCCGTTGGTGCTTTCCAATTCCAGCTTCATATCGCCCCGTTTGCCGTCTTTGGCAAGCCTTGATTTTCTTCCGGTCGTCCCCCTTCCGGCGAAAGTAATAGCCGCTCGCGTATCATCAACAAGCCCAGTGTCATTAAATTTTGAATCAAGGATGATTGAGATTTCTCCCGTGCACTTTGTTCGGTTTGTGTATTCTGCTATACCTTTTAATATATGTTTGCCGTCCGAAATTTTACCGACAGCATTTCGGCCGTATATGGTAAAGGCAAATGTATTTCCAGAGTGTTTACTTCGACTCCACTGGCCAATAACCATATCATCAACCATTATCGTCATTTTCATCAAACCGGCGGGTTTACAGTGCATTTCAATTCGAGTATTTTTGCCCACTCGGCCGCCTGCAGATGGATTGTAAAAGGCCACACCGTTATCGGGAATCGAATATCGAAAGATTAAATTGGTCTTGCTGGAACCTTTGCCTCTGATAACCACGTTGTCGTGGCGTACCGTCACCATACGGTCGAGATAATAGAGGCCTTCGTCAAGCAGCACTGCACCGCCGCCCATTTTGCCCGCGGCCCGGCATGCTTTTGCCAGAGCTTCGGAGTCGTCGATTTGGTCGTTTGCTTTAGCGCCGAAGTCCTCGATTGATACAACCGCTTCTATCTCCGGAATCCCGCCCTGGACGCCGCATTTTGTCCAGTCAGGATACACGATTCCGTCCGGACCGATCACATCAGCGGCAGTCAGCCGGGCCTTCTCGTTCGGTTTGATTTTATACTGCCTTTCCCAGGGTATTACAGAGGCGGTTCTATTTGATGAGCTGCCATCGGCTGAACGAGAGAAAATTCCTAAAAGTATCAGAAAAATTGCCGGAGGCACTACAAGTACAGATATTGCAGGTCTGAGTAATCGCATCGTGAAATACTCCAATGATGGGTTATTGTGTTACTATAGTATGGGTTACTAATAGCAGAATCGAGGCGAAAAATCAATGGAAAAGTATCTCGGGCATTGGAGAAGCCACAAAGATTTTAGGAGAATTACTAAGTTGTCATCGACGAGAGTATTTGGTATGATAATACCGCACGGAGTAAATACCAAAATCTTAGGTTTACGTAAGGAAAGGCAGGCAAGGAATCTGGAAAGACGAAGAACCCAAAATACAGATCCCATAAGCCGTCGGCAGTTTCTTAAAAGCTCAGCGGCCGCGGCAGGCACAGTTGTATTAGCCCCGACAATCGTTCCATCTTCGGTGTTTGGTGCTGGCGCGCCAAGCAATCGAATAACAATCGGGATGATTGGAATGGGTAGGCAGGCCTATTACTCCAACCTAAAATCCTTTCTGAGTGCATCCGACACCCAGGTTATAGCTGCTTGTGACGTGGATGCATGGAGACTTGAAAATGCCAAAAAAGCCGTTGAGAAACATTACGCCAAAGAGCAGGTTTCCGGTACGTTCAAGGGCTGTTCGATATACAAGGATTTTCGGGAACTCCTTGCCCGCGCGGATATCGATGCAGTGATGATTTCCACGCCGGACCACTGGCATGTACCGATGGCCATAGCTGCGGCCAAGGCCGGAAAAGACATTTGCTGTGAGAAACCTCTGACTTTGAATATCGCCGAAGGCCGGGTTCTCAGCGATACGGTAAAGCGATACAATCGTGTGTTCCGTACTGACAGTGAATTCCGTTCGCATGAGTGTTTCCAACGCGCATGCGAACTTGTATTAAACGGACGAATCGGCAAGGTACACACAATTCGTACGGGAGTACCTGCCGGTGACGTAGGATGTCAGCCGCAACAGGAAATGCCGGTACCGAAGGAGCTTGATTATGAGCTTTGGCTTGGGCCGGCACCCTCGGCGCCATACACCGTCAAACGTGTTCATGCTCCAGGCAGTTATGAGCGTCCCGGCTGGATGCGGGTTCTGGACTACTGCGAAGGAATGGTTACTAACTGGGGTGCGCACCTGAACGACATCGCCCAGTGGGGCAACGGCACCGAACGCACAGGCCCCGTGGAAGTAGAAGGCTCCGGCAGCTTTCCTTCAGAGGGCCTGTGGAACGTGCTGCTGAATTTTGAACTCAAGTACAGGTACGCTAATGGTGTCCGCCTGATCTATAACATAAGTCACCCTCACGTACGATTCGAAGGTACCGACAGATGGATCGAAGCCGATTACAACAGCCGCTCTCTGAAGGCTCATCCGGAGTCGATTCTAAAATCACCGATTGGCCCGGACGAAATCCATCTGCCTCTTAAAAGCGAAAAGAGAGACTTCATCGATGCCGTTAAAACGCGCGGACAGACGCTGGCGGACGCCGAGGTAGGTCATCGAACCACATCTCTTTGTCAATTGGGACACATTGCCATACAGGTCGGACGAAAATTAAAATGGGACCCGGACGCTGAACGGTTCACAAATGATGAGACTGCCAATCGCCTCCTCAGCCGGCCGATGCGCAGCCCATGGCGTCTGTAAAAAGTTTATTGAAACTTATTATAGGATTGGGATATGAAAAACAAAAAAAATACAAAGACAAGCATAATAACCCGCCGGCAGTTT
>JABMRO010000174.1 GCA_013202635.1 Planctomycetota bacterium | reverse complement strand
TTCAGTGAAAAAATACAACAACTATAAAGACCTTCATCGTGTATCCGGAGGTGTTAAGCAAAAGCGATGCGGCAGATGTAAAAAATGGAAGGCCGAGAACCAATATTACCAACATAGCAGACATAAAGACGGATTGGCTGTATGGTGCAAGGAATGTGCAAATACAGCAACCAATAGCTGTCGAAGACGGCGTGCCGTTAAGAGTTGACAGATTGCAGGTTTTCATTCCATCATTTCATTTGCAGGTGCTCATTAAAGAGTATCTTAAAAATGTGAAATTAGTTGTTTATTAAGCACTGTGGATAAAAGCAGGATTATTAGTTAAATACAAAATTGCCGGCAAGCCCATCTTTGTCTGGAGCCGGAATTTCGTTAAAAACCCCCCTCACAAGCCCTTCGATGCGGTGTCGAGTGATGTATTCGAGGGTGCCCCTCGTTTTCCATATACAAAAAGCTCAAAATAGCGATTTTTTTGGGCAAAATTCCTGTTACCGGCCTTGATTTTAGTGCCTTTTATAGGTAGAGAAGAATCTCGAATGTATATGTTTTTACATTAAGTATTTAAGGAGAAGTATTATGGCAACGATAAAATACCACAAAAACGTTAAAATTGTTGTTGGAATGTTGTTTTTGGCCTTAATACTGACCATTGAGCCGGTTTTGGCTGAGAAGTCATCCAGCAAAAGCAGTAAATCGAGCGGGAGCAGCTCCAGAAGCCGGCAAGTTTCAAGGCCTTCCTCATCCAGCAGCCGACAACCTTCGACCAGTAGATCAAGCTCATCCAGGACTACTACCTCGTCGCGATCCGTCAGGACTCCAACCAGGACGACTACGCCAAGGGCTTCAACAAGTCGGAGCAGTATCTCTTCGCGAAGCAGCTCTCCGCGGAGGACCGGTTCGAGCAGAACTACCAGTAGAGTAAACGTCCGCATACCCAGCAGGGGGAGTACCAGCAGTCAATCCAGTCGGACATCAGTCAGCCGGCCTGTTACTATACGGTCGGGAGTTACTTCCAGCACCCGCGGTCCATCCAGCACAAGGACGCCGAGTGCTCGCAGTACACAGCCGCAAGCCGGCAGTTCAAGCAGCCGCATAAGCTCAAGCAGGTCATCGCGTATCGGCAGCTCAATCAGTACAAGGACGCCGAGTGCTCGCAGTACAAAGCCGCAAGCCGGCAGTTCGAGCGGTCGTATAAGCTCAAGCAGGTCATCGCGCACTGGCAGCCCAATCATCAGTACAAGAACGCCGAGTTCGCGAGTTACACGACCGCAAACCGGCAGTACGAGCAGTCGCATAATCTCAAGCAGGTCCTCGCGTATCGGCAGCTCAATCAGGGACAGAAAAAGTTCTGTTCCAACTTCAATGGGGAGAGCTGATCGCAGCAGCAGGCTGGGGAGCGGTATCAGCGGAACGATTGGAGACAGGAGCGGCCGGGTTTCCAGGGAAGGCGGATTCTCCCGAGGCTCTCGAGACGGGCGTGTTACCAATGAACCTGAAAGGAGGCTTGGAATAAGCCGACAGAGCAAAAGCACGAACACAAGGGGCTTTAGCAGGTTATCGCCCAGTTCAAGAATAAGAAAAGTCGTTCCGGAGAGACGAACAACTGTTATAGATAGTGTGGTTTTGCACGATGCTCAGCGTGGAGACAGGACTGCTCTGCACAGTTACAGACTGGGAAGTTTTTCACGTGGATTTGCACATGTAAGATATCACGACCGTCCGCATATAATAAGTCATGACTATCACTATGACCATTCGTATATAGACTGGCGTAACCGATTATGCCGCAGATCAATCTGGCCAAGATATCGTCATATGCTGCATTACAGCTTCGGTCCCTGGTCCACATTCAGATATATCTATCCCTATTATCATCGGAAATATATCTTTGTCAGCCTGGGAGGTTACTGGCCGCTAAGTTACAGGCACAGACGTTATTACTGGTACGGCTACCATCCATATGCCTGGTATGGTTATTACCCGATTGCCCGTGAAGTACAGGGCGACGCGCATAACTACTACACCTATAACTATTACAACGATGACAATGCTGTTGTGTCTGTGTCGGGGCAGGAGGTAGATGGTATTGTGCCTGTTGACCATAACACTTTTGCCGATGTCCGCGAGAAGTTAGCGCAGCAGGCGGCTGAAGAACCGGGTGAGGTTACTCTTGCGGACAGGTACTTCGAAGATGCCGTCAAGGCTTTTGAGGTTGACAATTACGATATCGCTATTGAAAAGTTCGGCGAAGCGATGGCGCTTGCACCTGATGATATAATAGTTCCGTTTGCCTACTCTCAGGCTCTTTTTGCTCGTGAACAATATTCAGAAGCGGCAGTGGTTCTTCGGGATACCCTGGCGAACGTATCACCTGACAAGGAAGGCGTTTTTTATCCGCGCGGTCTGTATTCTGATGACGATGTGCTGTTCGAGCAAATTAATCTGCTTGCCGAAAGAGCGGAGCTGTACAGCTTTGATGCGGACCTTCAACTTCTTTTGGGTTATCAACTGCTTGGTATCGGCAAGCTTGACGAGGCCGTCGGGCCCCTGCAGTATGCCAGCCTTGATATGAAAAATGCTGTAGCCGCGACAACCCTGCTTAACACCCTGGAAAAAATCAGGGCCGAAAACAGTACGGTTGAAAGTGTTAACCAGTAAATATTCGCAACGCAAAGTAAAGCGATGAAAATCAGATACTTTACAACATCTATAGAGGTTATTTTTTTGGTGGGTATTCTGGTGTCTGTCGGGCAGGCCGGCAACTGGGCCGAATTTGCTCTCTGGCCGGCAACCGATGAGCAGCAAGCGCCTGATATCTGGGGTAATATTGTAGTATGGCAGCAATTTGTTACCGAATATGGAGACTATGATATTTATATTGCAGATATAAACAATCCGGGTGAGCCGGCAGCCTTTGTCATTGGTGATGCAAACGACCAGATTAATCCGGCTGTTTATGAAAATATCGTGGTGTGGCAGGATTATGTTGTATGGGAGGGCTCTGCGGACTGGGATATTTGGGCAGCGGATATTAACGATTTGGATGAGCCACAGATTTTTGTAGTTTCAGATATAGCTGATAATAATGAATGCAATCCTGCAATTCACGGTAATACGGTTGTCTGGGAAGATGGTGAGGCTGGTGATTTTAATATTTTCGGTGCCGACATTACCGACCTGGGTAATCCGGCGGAATTTCAAATCGCCGCATTCGAGCATGACCAGCAGGCACCTGCCATATACAGGACAACCGTTGTCTGGCAGGACAACTTCTTTGGCGATTGGGATATTTATGCCGCTGATATATGGCAAAGGAACAAACCAGTAGATGCTGCCGTCTCGTATATTGAAAAGGACCAGCAAAGCCCGGCTATCTGGGGTAATATAGTCGTCTGGCAGGACAACTTTTTTGGTGACTGGGATATTTATGCGGCTGATATTTCCGACTTCGAGATGCTCCGCCAGTCCGATCCCAATAATATTGTCGAGTTTGCAGTTACCTCAAACGAATCTTCGCAGACGAATCCCGATATTGACGGCAACATAATCGTCTGGCAGGACAACCGAAATAACAACTGGGACATATTCGGCTATAACCTTACGACGCGGAAGGAATTTCAAATCACCGATGATTCTCACGACCAGACCAATCCCGCCATTAGTGGCACTGTAGTGGTTTGGCAGGACAATCGCAATGGAAATTCGGAAATTTATGCAGCGATACTCGATGGCCCGGAGGTTGCATGGTGCACATCCTGGATGGCCGGTGATGTTAACGGTGACTGTAAAATAGATTTTGAAGATTTTGCGGTAATGGCCTCGCAATGGCTGGAATGTTATCTCGAGCCGGCCCAGGCCTGCCGGTAATAGACTAAAAACGCATTTAGAAACGGATTTAATTGATTTGAAGGAGATGTAAAAATGGAAAAGAAACTGACGACAATTTTAGCAGCAGCGGTTTTGAGTTTGGGTTCGTTATTCTTCGTTGGCTGCGAGAGCGACGCACAGGTCGGCACTGCCATCGGCACTTTGGCCGGTGCGGGTATCGGCCAGTTGGCCGGCGGTGACAGTGAGGCGACTTTAATCGGGGCGGCGGTGGGAGGAGCGGCCGGCTATATGTTAGGCAATGAAAGCGACAAGACAAAAGAACAGGCCGAAAGGGCCTATATGCATCAGGAAATGAGAACTGTTGCGGTTAATATTACCAACAGTAACGGTTCTATAAGCCATGTGCGGCTCAAAAGGCATGGGGTCGGTTATGTCGGCACCAGAAATGAGTACTATAACCATTTGCCCACCGAAGATGAGTTAAGACCTATATACGGATTTTAACAGCCGGGAGACGATTCGTGCGTTTGGATTATAAAGGATTCAAGCGACCGCTTTGTCCCTGTTATGCTTTTTAATAACTTGATAGTTGATGAACTTTTGAGCTTGATATATAATTACTCGCTTTAGAGGTCAAGTTGGTCTCTGTTAAAGACAGGGAGAAAGTTTTGCAACAGAGCAGTTTTAGTGTAACGGGGGATACGGAACAAACTTGGAAGCAAGAGACTTTGTATGAATAAGCGGCTGCGAAACGCATTGAAAGGACTTATGGCTACGGACGCTGAACGGCGCCGGCGGGCAATGGAGCCTTTTGTGCGAGCTACGTTCGGAATGTTCATTAAATATTTGTACCGCTACCTCGGTAATGAGGTAGAGTGTGAGGATGTTTTGGAAGATGTATATGCCGATATTTGGGAAAAACCGGAGCGTTTGCGTAATATAACGAGTGAGAAACAACTACTGAAAACCGTATATCTATATTATATGCGCAATCGCCTGAGAGAAGTTTACAGGAGAATAAACCGGAATTTATATCTATCTCAAAACTGTCTTAAAGATCTTATTGCCCCTGAAATAGGTACTCTTGAGATGGTGTCACGCTCGGAGCTTCAGGATATTCTCTCTCAGGCGCTGGGTAAACTCAAGGCCCGGGAGCGCAGAGCTATAGAGCTTTGGATGGAAGGCGCATCTAACAGGGCGATTGCCAATGAGCTCAAGACGACGGTCGGAGCGGTAAAAATGCTTGAATTCAGAACTATTTTGAAACTTAGAAAGATGCTGAGCTATTACAATCGTGAAGATTGATAATCTGTTTAATTCGGGAGGAATAAACGATGTCTGATACGAACAGAGAAATTCATGAGTTGCTGGTTGACTATGCCGATGCCCTTCGTGACGGCTGTATTCCGGCTTTTCTGAAATCACTTACGCGCGAGGAAGCGGAGAGGATAGCTTCTTCCTGGGAGTTTTGGGATGCGACAGAGATATCGCGAATTCTTAATGGTGTCGGATTCGCGGGCAAGGCTGTAGCGCCGAATGTGAGCCTGTTTATATCCCGTGTTGACGCTGAGATTGCATCTCGTTTGAAGAAATCCAAGGCCTCGCCGCCCGGCAAACGCCCCCGCCGTTTTGCTTCGCAAAAACGAAGCAGCGGGGGTACAAAGAACGCGGCCAAGAGGGAAAACAGGACTTAGAAACCAATATGATTTTGGATTGCTACCAATGTTCATCCTGCTATTTTGAGGACAAAGAGAAGTCTTCACGGATAGATCCTTTAACGATATCACCGCAGCAGCCTCAGCGGGTTTTCAAAAACGTGCTGGTAGTATTTGTGTGTATAGAACTATATGATAGTAAACAGGAGGTGGAGGACGCGGCGGAGGAATTCGGCTCGCTGTCTGAGCTGATAGGTAAAAGGCCGATAGTGCTGTGTCCGAATGTTCATCTGTCGATTGACAAAGCGCCGGAGAAGCAGGCCGTCTGGCTGATTGGCGAGCTTGAGAAGAGGCTGATTGACAGGGACTACGAAGTGCACCGCCTGTCGTTTGGCTATCATAAACAATATGGTATGGAATGTGACGGTAACGTTGGCAGCGTTGTCGGCAGAAGGTTCTACGGTTCCGACCAAAAACAGTTTCTCAGACTTCTGACCCGTCTTGGCGTTTGTCCTCCGGAGTCCCTGCCGAATGACATGCCCGCCTGGGCGAAGATTCTGACCGAGCGTCTGCTAAAGGTATTAGTCAGCAGAAGCGAAACCTATAATGCCGCCAAGAGAATGCTTCAGGAGCAGCTTGATTCGACGGGCCACAGTGAGCTTTGGACATGTATGTTGTTCGAAGGGGAGAGGAAGCCAATAGAGGATTATCTGAGCGCTTTGTATGAAATTATAGAAGAATACGGCGATGTAAGAGTACACCGGGCAATGAATTTAAGCGTGCCTGATTTTGCGAATGCCGCTCAGTTTCTTTTTCGCAAGTATCCCGAGGCGATAGAAGCAGGGAGGCTTCGGATTTACAACAGTCAGGTTTCCGACCTGGAATTTCTTTTAACCCGAAGCTCGGTCCTTCTGGCCTTTCCCAAAAAACCGAGAAAAACCGGCTCACATGCGGGAGAAATATCTTTCGGTATTTACTGCAAGGATGAAGACTTTGCGAAGAATTTGATTCAATGGTACCGTACTTTTCTTGTCGATGCGCGATTTGGCTGGATTCAAACCGAGTCCGAGCTGAATGCGGTCATTAATGAGCTGGAAGAAGAAAAGTTTCAGAACAAGCGTGAATAGGCATCTGGAAGTTACTGTCTAAACCAGGTTTAGCATTAAGTATATAGAATGCCGGATTAGGACGAAACTGTGCATACGGTCTTCTCTGTGGCTGTTGTTGTGACCTACGTGGTTGTGCTTACATTTGTGGCTTGGCGTGCGCGCGCGGCCCGTGAGTTTAGAGAGTTTTCATTAGCAAGACGGGCACTTCCGTTGGCTTTGGTATTCGGAAGTCTCGCCGCCACATATGTCGGACCGGGTTTTTCAATCGTCTTTGTTGGCAGAGGTTTCAACAGCGGCTTCCTTTTTCTTGGTATAGGCCTGGCATATTCGGCCCAGAACATTTTAGTCGGTCTGCTTGTGGCACCCCGGCTAAGAGCACTGAAAAACTGTCACACATTGGGCGATGCGATAGGTCAGAAGTACAACCGGGACTGCCAGGTTCTTGCAGGTGTTATTTCGGTTTGCGTGTGCACATTTTTGGCTGCGGTTATGGCACATGCAGGCAAAGTTGTTCTGAGTGATGTATTTGGATTTCCGGGCTGGTCATCTGTTATTATTGTTGTCGGTGTAACGACATTATATACGACATTCGGGGGATTGCGGGCGAGCGTAATAACCGATGCGTTTCAATTCAGCGCGTTTGCAGTTCTGCTGCCTATCATGCTTTTATTCGTATTGATTTTTCATCTGAATGGCGGAGCTACGGTTTTTGCCAGGGAGGCGATAGATGCCACAACAGCGGGATTTGGTTCCACATCGTTTATCGAAATAATCGGTTTGGTGGCGGCTTTTCTACTCGGTGAAACGCTGATACCACCCTACGCAAATCGGGCGCTGGCGTCCAGAACGACCCGGATATCACGAAACGGTTTTATATTAGCGGGAATTTTTAGCATGGCCTGGTTTATGGCTATGGTGGCACTTGGTATCTCGGCGAGGAGTATTATTCCGGAGGGCACAGGTGAAGATTACGTCCTGCTCAAACTGGTTAAGTTGGTATTGCCTGCCGGGGGTTATGCGCTTTTGCTGGTAGTATTGGTATCAGTAGTTATGTCCAGTCTTGACTCACTGCTGAACGCGGGAGCCGTGGCTTTCACCCAGGATATTGTCAAGCCGTTTGTAGAATTGCCGGACCATCGTGCTTTATATATTGGTCGTTCAGCAACTATAATCATTGCGATGATTGCAGCTGCCGTCGTACCTTTTGTTCCGAGTATAATCGACGGTTTGCTTATCTGTTATACTATTTGGGCATCAGCGATTTTGCCTGCGTTAATAATTGGTCTGTGGATAAAAAAACCTCGTCCACTGGCTGGGATTTTATCAATGGGTGTTGGGACAGTTGTTGCCATGATTGCCATAATATGTCTGTTCGTGTTCCCTTCGTTAATTGATGTGCCGGCTATTATTATTCCGGCCCTTGGAGCGGCACTTTTGGCATACGTAGTGGGGCACTGGATTGCAAAAATTCGTGAGGAGCGTAAATGATTGGAGTAGTAATCATAGTTCTTGTTGTGATTGCGGCCTTATTTGTGATTGTCAGCGGCCTCTGGGTTGCACGTGCGCTGATAGCTGCTATATCTGCCAATGGATCTCTACCTGATATACAACAGACAGATGAGCAAAATAGTGAACAGGATGACAGCAGAATTAAGAATACGGAATGAAGAATTTAGAATTGGTGTGGGGAGGATAGCCTACAATTTTTTTCTGTTAGTATTTTCCGAATTGCTCTGCCAGGAGTGCGAGTTTTTTTAGTCTTTCGCCTTTGACGTGGGGGGCTACGCTGCATGCCGAAGAGAGTATGTATCCGCTGCCGGGTTTGCCGATTCTGATTCTTTCCTTTACGGCCTGTTCAAAGGTTTTGTCATCGGCATTGAGCATTTCATTAACGGCATCCAGGTTCCCTTTAAAAAAGAAACGGCGGCCGTACTTTGATTTTGCATCTTCCAAATGTACGGTGCCGAGCGGCGGGGGGTCTAATGTGTCAATTCCATCAACGGCGGTCAGGCTCATCAGGTCCAGGCGGTCGCCGATTGCGCCGCAGGTGTGGACGTATGACTTAATGCCGAATCTGCGTATCACTTTATAAACCTGATCTTCATAAGGAGCTACAAATTCTTCATACATTTGACGGCTGATGAAGCCTGCCCCGGCGAAGGCCGAACTTACAAGGACGGCATCAGGGTGACATCCGGCATATAATTCGACTTGTGCAAGGACCATTCGTGTAAAAAACGTGAGCGCCTTATGGCAGGTAGCCGGGGCGTCGAGAAGAGCAAGAAGGGCCTGTTCGTACCCAAATAACTCCATAAGATGGGTAAAAGGCGAGAATACTTCTGCGTGTATTGAGATGTCCGGTGCGAGCTGTTGGGTTTTTTGTAAAGTGCCTGTGAACCATTCGGGATAAGCAGTTGGGTCGCAAAGGTCTGCCTGTGGCTCAATGCTCCATAGCTCGGGGACGTGCCAGGTGTTCCATACATAGCCGGACAATCTGTATGTGGCGGGGTCGTCAATGTCAACGGTATTATAGTTCGCCCGCTCAAGAGGCATTTGTTCGGGCAGGTATGTCTGCGGGTTGTCATCAGGAGGGAAGACTGTTTCCAGTCCCGACTTCCACAGCAGGTGTTCGTTATTGCCGATTTTCTTATATGAGTTAAGATTGTTTTTCCAGCCGGGCGGTCTGCCGGGTATGTTTAACAGGATGCCGTCGAAGTTATATTTTTGCTGTAATTCGACCTGGGCGTTGGCAAAGGTTTCGTTGTTGAACCAGATTTCCGAAGGACTGTAATTGCAGTGTAAGAAGTAGTGGCCGAGAGCAAGCTGG
>JABMRO010000173.1 GCA_013202635.1 Planctomycetota bacterium | reverse complement strand
TTCTTGGACTGCGGGTCTCTCTGGATAATATCGGCGCCGGTTATATCCGAAGGCATCAAATCGGGAGTGAATTGTATTCGGTTGAACGTCAGCCTCATCGCATCCGATATCGCATGCACCATCATCGTCTTGGCAAGACCAGGGACCCCCTGAATAATACAGTGCCCCCCGGCCAGCATACAACAAAGCATCGGGTCAATCACCTTGTCCTGACCAACGATTACTCTGTGTATCTGCTGCTTTAAGCTGGCATAACCCTTGTGTAAACGAGCCATCAACTGGCTCTCATCAACTGTTCCGTTTGTCTGTGCGTTTTTAGCTCCCTGCCCGGCAACCTGTTTCATATCAGCCTTTCACAATTTAGGTTATAACTACCCAGTCCACTAAAATTATAGATGCCAAAAAACGAATTTTGTTACAAAAATTCTTAAATTTTTACGAAACAGGCTCTGGGCTCGCTGTGCGTTTACACAATGCATTCTACCGAAAAAAACCGGAAATTACCAGAAAATTATTACTTCAGGAACATTAAATAAATATAGATTTCCTTGTTTGAAATAATTTCAACAAAAGGCATCTCTCTTACGCCAATTTTTATCCAAATGGACTTCTTTTTGCCAAAAGGCTCTTGTTGAAGGCAAGGCCATGCGATAATGTTTACTTTTTGCAGGCGTCAGGAAATTCTCAGGAGGCGTGCCTTTTTAAAGGTAGAAACTACTCCTGAAAGCGGGTACTATAACGGTAAATTCACTGAAACAGGAGTTGGAGCTGCTTCCTAACTCAAGGCTGCATTTGGTTAATTGCTTCCAATGACATACACTTATAGCTTGAGGATTAGTAACAAGTGTTCCCAGAATATGATATTGGTCTTGAAAGAGCCCTGCTGATAACATTGGACCAATTGACTCCCCTTGGCCCGGTAAATCTTCCAGTAGATGAAATTGGAGGATTAGTGGTAGCTGAAGACTGCGTTGCAGAAGCAAACTGTCCGTCTGCGCCAACATCTTTGAAAGATGGTTATGCTGTTGTTTCAGCCGACCTGGAAAATACTTCAGAGGAACAACCTGCCAAACTGAGGATATGTGGCAGGTCAGTTGCCGGAGGTAACACAAGTGCAACAGTAGAATCAGGGACGGCGGTCAAGATCATGACCGGAGCAAGAATTCCCAACGGTGCCGATGCAGTGATCGCTAACGAGTTTACCAGGGAAAAAGACGGTTGGGTATTATGCCGCCGAGATGCCGGTCCAGGAAGAAATATACTTGAACAGGGACACGATGTAATGAAAGGCAAACTAATTGCTTCCCGTGGAGAGGTTTTGGCACCGGCAAAGACCGGCCTATTGGCCGCCGGTGGAATTTCCACAGTTCGAGTCCATCCACAACCACGGATAGGAATCATCGCCATAGGCGATGAAGTCGTCAGTCCCGGTAAGCCGCTAATGCCGGGCCAACTGTATGCCAGCAATCTTATTACGCTGCTTTCATGGCTCAGATATTTCCAGATGGAAGCCAAAGTTGCGGTAGTCGGGGATAAGAGTGAGAATCTTTCCAGAACCGCAGAGAATATGTTCGAACATGCTGATGTTCTTATTACGAGTGGCGGTGCCTGGAAGAGCGAACGAGACTTAACCATAAAGGTACTGAAAGCGATGGGTGGAGATATTGTTTTCCATCGCGTAAGAATGGGACCGGGTAAAGCAGTGGCACTTATACTATTGAATAACAAGGCTGTTTTTTGCCTTTCTGGTGGTCCTCCTTCCAACGAGATGGCCTTCTTGCAAATTGCTCTGCCCGGCTTATTTTACCTGGCAGGCAAGGCCCCGGTTCCTTTTGAACACAAAACGGCCACTCTGACAAAAACAGTGGGAGGGGAGAAAGACTGGACACAGTTTTTTTACGCAACGATAAACAAAAACAGCGGACAGCAGTTTGTTAGTCCACTGGAAATGAAGAGCCGCCTTAAATCTCAGGCACACGCAAACGCACTAATCAAAGTCCCTGAAGGGATCGAAAAATTAGAGCGGAAAAAGCAAATACAAGTTCAGGTCCTATTTAGACCACAGTTCTAATACAGAAAGGGAATCAGAATGACCACGTTCAATTGTGAGAGAGTCTGGATTTTGATGTCGTTACTTGCTGCGATTTGCTTAACACCAGCCGTTATCTCTCTCGGCGGACAAACGCCCTTTGAAAAAGGATTGGCGATTAAGTATGCCGGTGACAAAGGAATTGAAAAAGATTCAAATGTTATCCTCTTTACTGATTTCGAGTCCAACCAGTGGCACAAGTACTGGTCAGGCGGAAAACGAAAGACCGTCCGTGTTGTAAACGAGGACAAAGAGCGGAGCTTTGAGCCACTGAAGAACAAGGCATTGCAAATCAAAGTGCTTAAGGGTGACCACTACGGTGCAAGTATCGAATACAATTTCAAGGACAGGACGGGGAGCGAGCCCGAAGAGATATATTTTCGGTACTATCTTCGTTTTGGGAGCGATTGGAACCCTCGAAGGGGCGGTAAGCTGCCCGGTATCGGCGGCACGTACAATCGGGGCGGCTGGGGCGGCAGACCAAGCAATGGCCGAAATGGATGGTCGGCACGCGGCCAGTTCAAGGGGCAAAAAGAAGGAAAGACGCCAACAGGTTTCTACTGCTATCACGCTGATATGCGGGGAAGATATGGAAGTGCCTGGATTTGGCAGAAGGATAAACTGGGCTATCTTGAGAATAATCGATGGTACTGTATCGAGCAATACGTGAAGATGAACACACCGGGGAAGAACGATGGCATCCTTCGCGGCTGGGTCGATGGCAGGCTCGCGTTCGAGAAGACAGATGTATGCATGCGTGATGTGCCCGACCTGAAGATCGAACGTATCTGGATAAATATCTACCACGGCGGAACATGGGCAGCAGATAGTGACGACCATCTCTTTATCGACAATGTTGTTATAGCAAAGCGGTACATCGGCTTGATGCTGCCTTTGACAAACCGCAAGTAGCCGGCGTTCTTACAAAACAAAGCTCCTCTCGCACTTTGAAAGGTACATAGCATGGATATCAAAATAAAAAAGAGATTCTTAAGGCTCTGGGAGAAATATTTCAACGGAACAGAGCTTCCGATAGTTTTTTACTACACAAATGAACCAACAGGAGTGCAAATCGTGAAGCCTTCTCAGGGACATCGCTGTATGATGGCCGATCTTATCAAGGTAAGGTCTGGGGAGTCTATTTTTTTTGGGTCGGACTCATTTGGCTGCTTCGGGGGCAAGAGATATCTGGGATTTGGCCAGGAAGTTATGCCGAATTTCGAATATTTTCTTTCTTACGGTATTCCAGACAAGCTCGAAGGCGAGCGTTATAAGAAAACACCTGAGCTGGTTAAGGAGATTATGAAAAAAGCGCCAAAATTCGATGCGCCGGGCAGATTCATTGTCTTCAAAAGATGGGATATGCTCGAAAGGACGGATGAGCCTGAGGTGGTTATCTTTTTTGCCCGCCCAGATGTGCTTTCAGGCCTTTTCACTCTGGCCAATTATGACGCTGGTGAGCTGAACGCAGTATTTTCACCTTTTTCCGCCGGTTGTGGTTCTATTGTTCAATATCCCTATCTTGAAAAAGAATCTGATTATCCAAAAGCCGTGATAGGAATGTTCGACGTTTCAGCACGCCCGTTTATACCTGAGAATATTCTGAGCTTTTCTGCACCGATGAACAAATTTTCTGTAATGATCGAGAATATGGAAGAGAGTTTTCTGATAACAGAGTCTTGGGACAAGATTCAAAAGAGGATAAAAAAGAAAGCAGGAGAATAGTTTATTGTATGTCTTTCTGTTTGCACAGACTTTTATCGAGAATAAGCGGCTCTCCACTCACAACTCTTAAATCAGGACCGGCCGGGCAAGGTCGTTATCAATAAAATGATTGAATGAGACGGCAGGTGTGATTAGTATGTAGCTGTTGTGGCCGAATAGAAAAAACAGCCGGTACAGAACAATTCTATATTCAGGAGATGAGTCGCAAATGTACAATCACAGACGAATTATAATAGCGATAGTCTTTGCTTTTCTCAGCAATTCAGTTTTGCTCGCGGCACCTAAACAGGACCAAGCCATCTCACAACAGCGTTCTATGAAATATACATCACGGCCAAAAGAAGATGCCAGAACATGGCAAGAGGAGGTCAGAGCTAAGTTATTTCTACTGCTCAAAATGGATAACTCACTCCAGGGGAGAAACTCAATTCCTTTCAGCGCAAAGGAGCTCTCCCGTGCAGACAGAGGAACATACCTTATCATAGAAGTCGAAATAAATTCCACATCGAGCAGGCGTATCCGGGTTGTTGTTACCATACCAAACTCAAAGGACAAACCTGTTCCGGCAGTCGTTTGCATAGGAGGTCATGGGAGCGACCTTTACAGCCCGTATGATCCCAAAACCATCGTAGGGCAAGGCCCGAGAAAAAAAACAGGTAGTATATATAAAGAATTCGGCACTGTTCTGACCGAAACGGGATACGTAACGATTTCTACCACTGTGAGCCAGCACGAGGTTTACGAAAAAGATCGATTACTCATGGCCGAACGACTCTGGGATCTGATTCGATGTGTAGATTACCTGCAATCCATAGCGGAAGTGGACAATAGCAGAATCGGCTGCGCCGGCCTGTCACTGGGAGGTGAAATGGCAATGTGGCTGGGAGCCATGGATAAAAGAATTGCAGCTACAGTAAGTGCTGGTTTTCTAACTACGATGGATCATATGGAGCAGAATCACTGCATGTGCTGGAAATTCGAAGGGCTCAGAGAACAGGTTGACTTTGCCGACGTCTATTCTCTTATCGCCCCCAGACCTCTGCAATGTCAGAATGGTATGCTTGAACCGGCCAGTCAGTTCTATGTCCCTTTAGCCCGCCGGGCTATGGAAGAAATCAGAACGATTTATAAAGATCTGGAAAGGCCTGAAAATGTAATCCTGGATGTCCACGGAGAGGGACACGTCATAGACTTACCGGGATTGATATATTTCTTTGAGAAGCATCTATACGAAAATAGATGGAAACAGAAAATTTATGATATGAGATCCAAAAGGTGATATTATGTTCAACTCAAAAGATTCTATTTGTCCGAAAAATCAATCAAAGGATAACAATACAAAGGACTCGAAAGCCGGTATCTTGCCGCCGGGACACAATTGTCTGACGCGTCGCAGCGCGATCAAAGCCGTGTTGGCTTCTGCAAGCACAGCAGCGTTTTCAAGTGAAGCCATAGCAAAAAAAACGAAAAGGAAGCCCGATCCGCGAAAGGGTTCGCCCAAACGCTACACCATGAAGAAATCCATTAACCTGTGGGCTTTTCCTTATCCTCAGCGAATGAATTTGAAGAAGTGTCTGCAGTTAGCTAAGGACGCCGGATTTGACGGCATCGAATTGAACTACGACCTGGAGAACGACCTTTCGCCCAGGTCAGGAACGAAAGACTACCAGGCCATTCGGCGATTAGCCGACAAGATCGGCATTCGGATTAGCGGGCTTTGTTCCTTTCTTTTTTGGCCTTATCCCCTGACCAGCAATGATGCGGACAAACGCAGAAAAGGTCTCGAATTGGCTGGAAAAATCGCACAAGCCGCTCACGACCTTGGCGTGCAAGATGTCTTGCTGGTACCGGGCGCGGTTGATATTCCATGGCGAGACGATTATGAACCTGTACCCAACGACGTCTGTGATCGCCGTGCCAGAGAAGCTGTTAAAAAACTCCTGCCCCAGGCCGAAAAGTTGAATGTTTTCCTCAACGTCGAAAACATTTTCTTCAGCGGCTTCCTGATGACTCCCATGGAAATGAACGATTTTGTTGACTCGTTTCAAAGTGAGTATGTTAAGATTCATTTCGACACCGGAAATATCTCCATTTTTCAGCATCCTGAGCACTGGATACCGATAATGGGTAAACGCATTCAGAACACCCATTTCAAGGAATTTTCAAAGAAGAGCACTGATTATTCACTGGAAACGTTTCGTCCGCTGCTGGATGGCACTACGAATTGGCCCGCTGTAATGGAAGAGTTGGATAAAGTAGGATATCGCGGATACGTCACCTTTGAGTATTTTCATCCCTATCCACACTATCCGGAGGCCCTGATCTACCAGACATCAGACTCTCTGGATCGCATTTTGGGGCGCATTTCATAGCAGGTACCTGCTCGTTCAGA
>JABMRO010000172.1 GCA_013202635.1 Planctomycetota bacterium | reverse complement strand
TCCATATCCTATCACCGGCTTCAAGTAGTGCTTCTGTGGTCCAGTCTTGCCCCACAATAGCGTTGAACATATCCTTATAATCATCTGGCCCAAGAGCAAATGATGTGAAAAGGCATAATCCCAAGGAATCAATTACTGCGGTTAAGTCCTGGAATGTTTTAACCCATACAGCCTTTCCTTCGATGGAAAAGGGGTCCAGCTTTTCCGGCAATCCTATAATCTCCGGAGCAATCATATAACCCCTGACATGGCAACCACCACGGTTGGATGTGGCGTATTGTAAGCCATGACCTTGAACACCTCTTGGGTCATAAGCCGGCAATTCCAACTTCTTTACCGACATTGACAATTCAGGAACACCGTACTCTTCGGCTAATCGGTAGGATCCAAGCGCCATTTTTGCACCAAATCCTTCACCTGCTCCCATTTTACGCGTCCATTCTACGATTGCTTCACCGGAGCCAAACTTTAACGCTGGTCCGTCAATTTCATCCGAACCGATAATACCCTTTTCATGCATCTCCATAGCACAGGCGATCGTCGCTCCAGCAGAGATCGTATCCAAGCCGTATTCGTTGCACCATTTGTTCGCCTTGATTATCGCCGCCAGATCGTCAACACCACAACTGGCACCGTATGCCCAAACAGTTTCATACTCTGGGCCTTCACCTTCAACGTCGTCAACCTTGGAGTATCTACCGCAGGCAATTGGGCAATGAAAACATGCCATATTCCTGATCAGGTATTTTTCAGCTAAAGTCTCACCTGAGGTTTTGTCGGCCGTTTCAAAATATGCCTCCTGGAAATTGTTGGTCGGATAGATTCCGCTCTGATTGATCAAGTTCACAAGTATGGACGTACCATACGTGGGCAGGCCCTTACCTGTAACATCGTTCTCTCGGATCTTCTTCCTGACATTTGTTAATACCTTCTTGGTTTCATCATTTCTGGCCGGGCTCAGTTTTCCTGTACCTCGTACCACAATCGCCTTTAGGTTCTTGCTGCCCATTACCGCCCCTACTCCCGACCTACCGGCAGCACGGTACTTGTCGTTCATCACACAAGCTAATAACGCCAGTTTTTCACCGGCAGGACCAATGGTCAGAACTCGAGCCTTGGAGTCTCCTATGTCCTGCAGTAGAAGGTCGGTCGTTTTGGAAACCAGCTTGCCCCAATACTTTTTTGCATCCTTAATCTGAATAGTATTGTCATTGATATATATGTAGCAAGGCTTGTCTGATTTCCCTTCCACGATAATAAAATCGTACCCTGCGCGTTTTAGTTCTGCACCCCAGAAACCACCCGAATTGGAACTGGCGATTGTACCACTCAGAGGCGATTTCGTTACTACCATGTATCGTCCCCCAGTCGGTGCCTGCGAGCCTGTAAGCGGGCCCGTCGCAAAAATAATCTTATTTGCGGGATCTAATGATTCGATCTCAGGTTCGACTTCTTGTGCCAGATAATATGAGGCTAACCCGCGCCCTCCTATAAATTTCATAGATAGTTCCATATCTAGATTTTCTTGGTCAATCTGACCTGTACTAAGATTTATCCTTAAGAACTTTCCAGAATATCCGGCCATAATTGAATCTCCTAATAAACATGTTTTGGTATAGTCAAATATCTCCTCACAAGACTTAAATGTCAATAACCATCCATCCATTTCTGAAATTTTTCAGACCTGTCCCACCAGCCAATCAGAGCACACTGATCCGCGCATGAACCCCCAAAAAAATGGCCCCTTTGCGGAAGACTCCGAAGCTAAGGTATCAAGATTTGGGGAGAGATGATTTTGATCGGCAGTTTCGCTTGTATTCTTCTTGAAATAAAATGATTAATTTGGTATAAAATATATAGTTTACTATGTGAATTATCGACTTTTAGGTCCACAAAATACATATCGTTTTTTGAGATAGATACGCCGTTTAGTGAACCTAAAGGTTTTTGTACTCGTCGTATGAACGTAACAGAAACTTATCGTTATTACTGAAAACAACTAATATTTTATCCTTGGGGCACAGAGCGTTCTGTTCTGATGTCTCAGATTTTAGGAGGAGTAACGTTATGTCTGGAAGAATGGGAAGATTATTAACATCTTATGTACTATTGGGATTATTTGTATTAGCAAGTGGCACGGCGCAGGCCAACTGGTCGGAAAGCTTTGACGGCAACGCTTTCGACCTGGCGAATTGGCAGTTCCATTGCTATCCGGACCTGACCAAGACGTTCGGCGGCACCATCCAGGACGGCCTTGACGATAATGACTATCTTGTTTTGAGTGAGACAAGCGGAGCTACTGTTGGTGGTTCTCAATTCGGCGTAGCCTTTGGCTCCGAGGAAGAATTTACCGATGTCCGTGTCGGAGCGGAAGTGAATGTCACAGGCGGCCTGCGGAATTACCACGGTATGGCGGCAAGGGTAACTTACTTCATCGATCCTGACGGCTCAATAACCGGCGAGGCCCCTGGTATAGTTGCCAGTTCCTATTTGATGCTCATCCACTGGCAAGATGGTCCGG
>JABMRO010000016.1 GCA_013202635.1 Planctomycetota bacterium | reverse complement strand
GGAGTGCAAAATGGCTGTTGATGCTAAGCAGGTATCGGCCTGTCTCGAAGAATGCAAAAAACACCTGACCACAGAACTTCTGCCTTTTTGGCTGGACCGATGCAAGGACGATAACAATGGCGGCTTTATTACTCACTTCGATAAGGACGGCAATGATACCGGTGAGGACGAGAAATCATTAATCGCCCAGAGCCGTACAGTTTATACGATGGCCTCGGCTCATAGAGCGGGCTACGGCAACGGCAAATGTGCAGAATATGCCAAACACGGCGTCGATTTTCTCATCGATAAGATGTGGGACAACAAATACGGCGGATTCTTCTGGACGGTGGACCGTAAGGGCAATGTAGCTATAGATAAGAAGATTATTTATGGCTTCAGCTTTGCGATTTATTCGCTCAGCGAATATACCCTGGCTACAGGTGATCCAAGGGGCGCCGAATACGCCGGGAAAGTTTTCGACCTTATGCAGAAGTACTGTGCCGATACGATGTACGGCGGGTATTTTGAGATGTTTGAGAGGAACTGGGACCTGTGCGGGCCGGGAAGCGGTGGAGGGGACAGAAAAACCCTCGATGCTCATATGCACCTGATGGAGGCGTTTACTACATTGTATGAATGCAGCGGCCAAAGCATACACCGACGAAAATTAATCGAAGATATAGATATTCTTATAAAGAGAATTATACACCCAAAGTACGCCACCGGAATACCACAGTTTACACCCGACTGGCAGATAGCGCCGCAGATAAAGTTTGATATTATTTGGGGCTGGGATCGTTTTGCTGAAGGCGGAGAAAAGCCAAACGCCGGGGACAATACCTCCGCCGGTCACAACGTCGAATTTGCCTGGCTATTGGCCCATGCTACGGACATTATGGGCGAAGGCTTTGATCAATACCGTGACATTATTATAAAGGCGATGGACCACGGAATGACGAACGGTATCGACGACGAATTCGGTGGTGTTTACGTCGAAGGTCCACATGCCGGCGGTGTTTACGACAGGGAAAAAGAGTTCTGGCAGCAGGCGGAAGTTATGATTGGAATGTTAGAGGGGGCGTTGCGCTTCGACCCTGAAAAATACTGGCCTGCCTACGTAAACGTGCACCGTTTTGTTTTCAATAAGATGATAAACCATCCCGTAGGTGAGTGGTGGCCGCTGCTTGCCAGAGAGGGCGAACCTGTCTGGACGCATATGAGCCATTCCTGGAAGGTGAATTATCATACCGTTCGTTGTATGGTACAATCCATAAAGCGGCTTGAAAAGTTACTTGAAAAGATTAAATAGCAGATATGTAAATATGCAGTACGATGGAAAATACAAAGTTTTTGACAATAATAAAATCAATACGTACCCTTTGAGCACACGCAGCAATAAGGTTACGCTCGATGACCTTATCAAGCCCGGGGACATCGACAATGTTGTTATTGACTTGCCGGATAAGATTTGCAGTGATATCGAAACCATTGCCCGGGCGATAGTCTCGTGCCGAAAATCAGACAAGCCCGTTGTTCTTTTTACAGGTGCCCATTTGATAAAGAACGGGCTGGGCCCTTTGCTTGCCGACCTTGTGAGGCGTGGTCTTGTAACTTTAGTTGCGGGGAACTGCGCTACAGCCATCCACGATTTTGAGCTGGCTCTGATAGGCCAAACCAGCGAAAATGTCCCCGATGCTCTCAGCAAGGGCCGTTTTGGGATGGCTTACGAGTTTGCATACATCAATTGCGCCTTGTCCATCGGTAATAAATACAAGCTGGGCTGTGGGGAGTCACTGGGCAGAATGATGTGTGATGAAGATTTTCGTAAAGAGGTCCTTGCCCTGACTGGAAAAGTCAATTCAGCACTAAATTTTAGTTATTCACTGGCCAGTGTCCTTAGCGCATGCTATGAAAATGAAGTTCCCTTTACGGTTCATGTCGGAATAGGCACGGATGTTATCGACCAGCATCCGTCCTTTGACGGCGAAGCCAAGGGCGGTTGTTCCGGCCGAGATTTCCTTATCTATACGAATGAAATAACCAAGCTTACAAACGGCGGTGTACTGCTTAATATTGGAAGCGCCGTGACAGGCCCGGAAGTTTTGCTTAAAGCCGTCTCAATAGCCGCCAATGCGGGAACTGTCCCGAATAATATAATCACCGCCGACTTTGACCTTCGCGTCCATGAACCGAAGGCGATGGGCGATGAATCTAAAGAAGGTTATTATTTTCGCGATCAAAAAAGCATTCTAACGCGAATTCCCCAGGCCTTTAACGGCAAAGGCTTTTATATACAGGGCGACCAGAAACAAACATTTCCCTTGCTTTATAAAAAGATTGTAGAACAGTTGTAACTAAAAGGTGTTTAACGATGAAAGAAAATCGCATCAATGAAATCCTGACTCAGATTAAGAACGTTAAAATAGCGGTTTATGGCGATTTCTGTGTTGATGCATATTGGCTGCTCGATGCTCGCGGCTCGGAAGTTTCGTTGGAAACCGGTCTTCAAGCCCATGCGGTCGGCAAACATTATTATTCCCTCGGTGGCGCATCGAACGTCGTTGCCAATCTTGCCGCCCTCGAGCCGGCGGAGATACAGGTAATAGGGGTTGTGGGAGACGACATCTTCGGCAGAGAGCTGAGGCGCCAGTTCCACGAGCTTAATGTCGATACGAAATATCTGGTTATTCAAAAGGAAAATTTCGATACCGTGACTTTCGGCAAGCCATATCTTGAGGACAAAGAGCAGCCGCGTATCGATTTCGGTTTTTTCAACAAGCGAAGCGACCAAACCGACCGGGCACTGCTGGGCGGCATTGCCGAGGCCCTGCAGAAAGCGGATGCCCTGATTGTGAACCAGCAGGTACCCGGTAGTATTACGAACGAATCTTTTATAGACCAGGCCAACGCTCTCTTTGAACAATTTACGGACAAAATAGTTTTGCTTGATTCCAGACACTTTGGTCACAAG
>JABMRO010000171.1 GCA_013202635.1 Planctomycetota bacterium | reverse complement strand
TGCGGAGAACAAGTCTGTAGCCCATTTTTTTAAGCCACCTGTTGACCGAAGGCTGCCATTCGCTCGGAACCGGCGAGGATTTAGCATTGAAAGAAGAAATATGCCACTTGAGGGATTCATCGATGATATGGTCAACATCCCATCCCATATCTTTCCAGTGCTGCATTACCCAGCATACCTCAAGGGTAACCGGAGCTTTTTTCCAGGCGTCCTGCATACCGAAGTTGATGATTGCCTGGGGATAATAATCGTTCATATGCGACCAGGTGGGAGTGAACCCTCCCATATCCCCGAGACAATCGATCCTCCAGCCGAGGTCCGCTCTGGAAAGCCCGTAGCTGTTTGTTTTCTTGTCGGTCAAAAGCATAACAAGATGCGTTTTCTTAAAGGACTCGGTATAGGCATTGACCAGTGCCTCCCTTGTTTTCTGTCTGAGCAAATCAGAGCCTGCGCCTTCACCCCAAGCTCCGACAATTGATACGTCCACGCTTTCAAGGTCCGGGTGCCCATCATAGCGCTGGCCAAGAACTCTTATCATACTGCCGAAATGTTTTACGTACCATGGGTGTTCAGGGTCAACCTGCCACTTCTTCTCTGGCAAATCTTTTCTCTGGCCAACCATTTCACGATACCATTTGGGAACATCATTTTCGGTACCAGTTCCATAAGGGGCGATGCGCAGCATTAGAGTCTGACCTCGTTTGCGGGCTGTTTTGAGGGCTTTATCTATCAAGTCCCATCGATATTTGCCCATTTGCGGTTCGATGAACTTCCAGTAAATTCTAAAGTATGCAATTGTCGTCATCGGGTGGTCTTTATTTTCCAAATTGCCGTCAAATTCCTGATAAACTATGGGCTTGCCCTCTGTCCAGCTTTTTGCTGCATTTAACTCATCGCCGTTGAATCTCTGAAAGGTCATAAAGCCGATTCCGGGATTTGTCAGGATATCGCCAATTTCCTTTGGCCGAACTATAACTGTTTCCTGTGCAAGGATCTGAACACAGGGTGCTGTAGTAAATAAGATTGCAAATAAAATGCCTGCGGTTAAACGTGAGATATTCACAATAACTTTTCCTTTGCCTTTATTTGAAACGGATATTTATGTTAATTGTTATTATTTTTAAGACTGTACTTTTTTATAAGGCAGTTTTTATGTTGCTCCAAATATCGGTTTGAGTGACTCATAATCAGTGGTCCCTGCACCGGCCTTTTCGGCTTTTGAAAGATAAGGCAGGTCTGAGGCTTTTATGTCCAGCAGGCCGCACCCGTAGGAATCTGCCGCTACCATATCGCAGCTTGCAATTAAAGTATCAGCGCGTCTTAAATCTGAGATGGAACCTCCGGTTGGGCCGTTCGTCATCATAACCTCGGTTCCGTCCAGTATCACTAACGTAGGTTTGACCATCATAGAAAGTTCGGCAATTATGGTGTTAATATCCTGGTGAAAGATGTTCCGTCTGCCGCCCAGAAGGCCGTACCAGTTTTTTATACTCATCGAAGCACCGGCTCTGGCGTGGTCCTTTACCGGCGATATACCAATCAATTTATCCACCTTTTCAAATGGACCAAAAAATACGGGCCAATCCCTGATGAGTTTACCTCCTGCAAGGGTAGTGTGTTTGAATAGATGTTTTTTCGGCAGTATTATTTTGGCTCCGGCCTGGTTGGCAGCCTTGCCGATACCACTTAATGTAAAACAGCTTGCAGGGTCATTAATTGGATTGTCTGCAACGATGACTTGTTTTGCCCCGGCTTTGTAGCACAGGTGAACAACTTCGGTTATGAGGTCGGGATGTGCCGTAGCTCCAAGCATGGGTGAAGATGCAAATGCAACGTTCGGCTTTATCGCAACAGTTTCACCTACTCCGACAAATCTTCCTATGCCGCCAAGCAATTCTATTGCTTTGTTGACAGCGGCTTTTCTATCGGAGCCTTTGATGATACTGATTGTCCGGCCAGGTATGTCCGGCACGCGGAAATCCGGCAATGTTACGAGCGATTTGGCATCGAGGCCGATAGTGGGTCCATTTTTATCGTAAAGTTTATAAGCAATTAAGCCGGCGGCACCGATTGAAATTCCCGCTTTACCGGCCCGGGCCAACAATTGCCTTCGGTCGAGATTTTGTTCCTTTGGTTCAGTCATTCTTTAATTGTTTTTGCAGCATTGCTGAGTTTGTCAAACAGCCTCGTCGCTAATTCTTCTGCTGCTGTTTGATTTTCAGCTTCATGAACTCCGCCGACGAACGGGCCTGTTGAAAAAATGATTTCAGTAGTGTCGTAAAAATCAAGAACTTTTGCTCCAATATCTTTAAGTGTTGTGTTAGCTGTAGGCTTGTCTGCGGCATCGTTTTCAATGAGAAAATTATAATAGCTTTCGGTTGAAGTTTGGGCATCCTGTGGATTAGGGTGCTTGCTGAGAAATATAGTGATCGTCTCGTCGCCAAGCTTATATCGACAGGTGAAAATATCGGTAAATCCATCGAATCCGAAGGCGTTTGCAAGATATAATTTGAAACTACCCGGCAGGCAATCCTTTATTGGAAACAAGGCAAGTTCCGCTATCTTCTCGTAGTCAACAGTTGTCCGGCTTGCGAAATTCTCCGCGATGGCTGTCATAGCTTTGTCCAGAGTAGTGGATTCTGTCGAACCAACTAACTCAACATAGTATTGGCCGTGCACAAAATACGCGCCATTGCTGGTTTTATAAAAGGGGGCAGGTGCGGTAAGAGTGAGCATTTGGGCATCGGCCCTTTTTTGCACACTATAGATAGAAAAGGCATTTCTGACAGCGGCCATATCAAAAACAAAAAGCTCCATCCACAGATTATCATCGTCATTACTTATAAATCTCTGAGTAAATAATTTCTCAAAGCCGGACTCGGTGTATAGAGGGGCTTTACCGTTAATCTTTTCATAAAGATTTTCAGAATTGTACGTTTCGGTTTTCGAGAGCTTTTTGAATCCGTCAGGCATCAGAGCATCTAAAGACGGTTCTTGTGTGTTCGGTTCCGTTTGTTCCAATAATGGGCCTGCACTGGTTGTATCAATGCCGAATCGACCCATATCCACGTCAAACTGCTTTATGAATACCCCCAGCCCAATAAGAAAAAGAGTCGATAATAGAAGGACACTTATGACAGATTCGAGATGTCTATTTCGGCCGGAAACCGAACTCATGGCCAACTCCCTTAAAACTATTTACTTGACCCTGAAACAGATATGGATTATATTTATTATTGGATTTTGTGTCAATTAAATTAAGTATATCGTTATTGTTGACAAAACAACTCAGATGGTGTTATAATACTGTGGAAGATAAATTAGGAGATTAATATATGACTGAATATATGCAATATATCCTGTCCTGGGGAGGAATTCCCGGTGGGTGGGAGTGGATTGTTATCCTCGTCGTGGCCTTGCTGATATTCGGCAGACGACTGCCGGAGATAGCCCGGGGCGTAGGAAAGAGTCTAACCGAGTTCAGGAAGGGCATTAACGAAGCGAAAGAAAGCACCGACGATTTGGCAAGCGATGTGCGTGGAATCAAGGACGAGGTTGTAAACGAGGCCAAAGACGCCGCCGGAGTAGATGAACCCGAGACTATGAGCTAACACATCTAAGCGGAGAGTTTCTTCAGACTCGCCTTATAGATTAAAATGGGCAAGACCAAAAAGAAGAAGAAACAAGGCCCCCTCGATAGCAC
>JABMRO010000170.1 GCA_013202635.1 Planctomycetota bacterium | reverse complement strand
GGGCAAGTCAGGACTATGGAATAGATTTTTACAAATGGTTCAATAATGATACGGACGTCACAATTGAACAAGAGCTTGTACGTAAAGTGCTGGATGAACTTGGTACACATGGAAAAATACTCACCGCCGCTTTCGAAGTACTCTGCCAATCCAAGGTGCCACCTAAAGACAACCGCTGGCTTGATCTATACATCGGAGCATGCCAAAAGCGGCGAAGTATTCGTCTGCAACCACTTTTAAAAAAGTCCCGCAAGATTGTATTCACCAAACATTACAACATCGGAGGCTCCCATTACGCATATACGGAAGCCCAGTCCGATGCCCAGGACGAACGAACTTTTGTTCCCGGCTCAGCTTTGTGCCTGCTCGAAATGAACGGCAATTATGGCTGCGTTAAAACATTAATCGACGATCCTGTGGGCGTAATTCGTGACCCCGATGTTTCTTTCGACGGCAAGCGTATTCTTTTTTCTTGGAAAAAGTCCGACCGTCAGGATGACTATCATCTCTACGAAATGAAAATTGAAACAGGTAAAATACGGCAGTTGACATCTGGACCGGGATTTGCCGATTATGAAGGCGCATATTTGCCCAACGGTGACATCATCTTCAACTCAACCCGATGCGTTCAAATAGTGGACTGCTGGAAAACGGAAGTCAGTAATCTCTATACCTGCGACCGAGATGGGAAGTATTTACGACGTTTATCATTCGACCAGGTACATACCAACTTCCCGACTGTCCTGGATGACGGCCGGATTATTTATACTCGCTGGGACTATAACGACCGAGGACAAATTTACCCTCAGCCCCTCTTTCAGATGAATTCTGATGGAACGGGCCAGACCGAATTCTACGGCAATAATTCATGGTTCCCCACTACAATCCTCCACGCACGCGGCATCCCCGGTACTCAAAAAATTCTCGCTGTCATTTCAGGTCATCACTGCCATCAAAGGGGGAAACTGGCTATCATTGATAGGACAAAAGGAAATCAGGAAAACAGTGGTGTGCAATTGATTGCGCCGGTGAGAAAAACCGAAGCTGTCCGAATTGACTCTTACGGCCAAGACGGTGATCAATTTCAGTATCCTTATCCTATAACCGAAACTACGTTTTTGGTAACATATGAACCCCACTCCGCTGGCAATCGCAGATATATTTCTCCATACGCTGTTTATTTTATGGACGTCCACGGCCATCGCGAGCTCCTTGTTGCGGATACAAATATTTCCTGTAATCAATCGATACCTCTTGTCGCTCGCGAAAAACCACATATTCGTCCTTCTCAGGTCGATTACCGCAACAAAACAGGAACATATTACATACAGGACATTTATGCCGGTCCCGGCCTTGCCGGCATCGCGCGTGGCACCGTCAAACGACTTCGTGTAGTCGCGCTCGAATTTCGTGCCGCCTACATTGGAAGTAATATCAGCAGTGGACCTGCCGGAGGCGCTATGAGCAGCACACCCGTCTCAATAGGCAATGGGACATGGGACGTTAAGCGAGTTCTGGGCGAAGCTCAGGTTTATGAGGATGGTTCGGCCTTTTTTGCTGTTCCGGCCCGTACGCCGGTCTATTTCCAGGCCCTGGATGATAATGGTTATGTTATTCAGACTATGCGGAGCTGGTCAGCATTACAACCGGGTGAAAATTTTTCGTGTGTGGGATGCCACGAGCCTAAAAATCAGGCGCCGCTTATGAATCGAACTACCACGATGGCAGTCAAAGCCGGGGCCCAGACACTAAAGCCCTTCTATGATCAACCCCGAGGTTTCAGCTTTATCAAAGAGGTTCAACCAATACTGGATCGCTACTGCACTAATTGCCATACTCGTAATAACGCAGAAACATTCAGTCTTTCAGCAAAGCAAACCATCGAAGCACAACCCAAACGCAAGTGGAGCGACGCCTATCTGGAACTTACAAACGCATACAAAGATTCACGCTCAAAAATCTATATTGGAAAATCAAATGACCGTGTAAATTGGATCAGTGTCCAATCACCCCCCATCATGCTCCCGCCATACCATGCCGGTGCCGCCAGGAGCAAACTGATGACTATACTTAAACATGGGCATAAGGACGTAAAACTCTCACGCAAAGAGATAGAGATGCTTGCCTGCTGGATAGACCTGCTCGTACCTTACTGTGGAGACTATACCGAAGCCAACGCCTGGACAAAGGAGGAGCTGAGCAAATACAACCACTTTATGAGCAAACGAAAATATATGGAAGAAATAGAAAATAAGAATATTGAAGAATTAATAACAAGCAAAGAATATCTTAATAAAAACTCAGACAAATACAGCAAAAGCCTTTCTCAAAAGGGAATTTTAATTAATAATGTCTTTGACGCAGAAAGCACTGCACTGGATGATAGCAGAATCAAATGGTAATGTTTTTTGAGGATTAAAAATGAACGAGAAACAAACAAAGCTCCGACCAGGTATTATTATTTTAATTGCAATGTTGTCCTTGACAACCAATGCCAATTTATCAGGACAGGATTACCTCTCACCCTCGGCGATGGTTGCAGATAACCAGGCCGGAAAACTCTATATCGCTCAGAGCACAGCTAAATGTGTAGAAGTGTTCGATATTGCCCTTGGTAAGGTAATCAAATCGTATTCTTTGCCGGCTGAGCCCAGCGGACTGGCACTATCCGCCGACAAATCACGTCTGTACGTTACCTGTGCCGCTCCAAAAGGTCAGGTTAAGGTAATTAATCTGCAAACCGGAAAAATCATCAGCACCCTGCCTGCAGGACATACTCCTATGGCACCTGTGCTAAGC
>JABMRO010000169.1 GCA_013202635.1 Planctomycetota bacterium | reverse complement strand
GAGTACTCTTTTGCAATTGTGATGAAATATTATCAATTCCTGAAGAAGGTAATGATCTACTTTGGAATCTGAATCCTTTTAATTGTCGGGTAATAAACGGCTCATCAAAAGTAAATTTTTCCTCTAATCTTTTGTTCTCACCCAAAACTATATGTCCATCAGGCTCAAGGATTTTTCCGTCCTTTGTAAAAAGCACGAATCGGTACTGGCTGTTCTGAGCTTCTTGTCCATCCCGAATAAATGTAATGAATGTCTTTCTTTCCGCATCATGCCCGATGGAGCCAAGGTTTATGTGCTCTGCAAGTATCATTGTATCGTTGAAATCGGGCGGTATGGACTGGCCGATGTACTGCCAATCTCCAGATACAGGCTTAGTTTCAACCTGCAGATCGGATTGTTGGTCGGCAAGCATTCCTTTCGGCAGCTCTATTGTGACAAGCATAGGCGTGTCGATATTGCCAGGTGGGCCAGTCACAAGCAACTGATCATAATCGTTGAAGTGCTGTACATCGGACTCGACATTCCCAAGCCACCAACCACTCAAACGCATCGGCCTATCTACATGTACAATTATTGCCAGCGGCACACGTCTTGAAGATATGAGCAATATCTTTTTTTCAAGACCGTCTCGTGAAAACATATCACAGTCGCTCGGCAAGCGGTGGCGATGGACGAGCGGGACACGTTCGTCCTGGCCGACTGTTCGGTCAATCTTCACACGAATATCTTTCATTCCGCCTCCACGTTCAGACCAGCGTGATTGCAGGGGCGTGCCATCCGGTAGATAAAACATGCCCACAGCATTGACCAAGCGGCTTGAGCCCCATCCCACTTCATTCGGCGCACAATCTTTGTCCCTGCGCCATAATGCACGATAATTCCATACGGTAACATTGCCCTGTGCATCAACATGGTAAAATCCAGCGCCTGAAGGCCAATGATCAGCCTGATCCGGGTATTGCCTTTCAACTTTCCTTACCAATTCAAGCAATTTTTCAAACAGCTTAAATTCGAAAGTATTTAATGGTACGGCCTGAATTGTTCTGCTTGATTTGGCTCCAAGCTGCAGATCGGGTTTAGGTGCAACTTCCTTATTGAGCAGTTTGTAGCGGATTTTGATGCCTTTGGGATTTTCAACAAAACCGAGAATTTGAAGAATTCCTAATTTATACTCCGAGGTTTTTATTAAATAAGTTACAGGCAGAAGACTTTCGACGCTCAAAAGAACCGGATCATCGATTCTTACCATAAGTCTGTCAGTAACTTCCCGGGGACCTGCATCCCAGAAATAATTATCCACACGTGCAGCATACATGTTAAAGCCAGCCAATCCATTAACGCCAGCCGCCGTTTCTCCCATAACATCAATCCCATTATCCTTAATCCATCTCAAGACGGCATTCTCGTCATCGAAGTTGAGTATATCTGGCGGGGTAACAAGTTTGCCAGCATCCAAATCAGCAAACATATTTACCTTTGCGCCGTCATCGTTGACTGTAAGCTCCACAACTTCACCGAAATGATATCCACTCCAGAACTCCACGCCATTAGCCGAAGGTTCAATATAACCGCCTAAAACAGAATCATGGGATTTAAGAACGATATCCGATTCTTTACCGCTGAGAAGTGTTTTAAGGTTGCGACTGTAAGTTGAACATGCCGTAATATTGCCCTGTCGGCTCCGTCTGCTAAGCTCTACATATGATAGGGCAAGTTTATCTCTGTTATAACCTGCGGCTTTTATCAACTCCTTCAAGGTCAATCCTCTGTCAGGCACAAGATAGCGGCCTTTGTTTTTTACTGCCGATGCCCAAATCGAAACCCAGTTGGCGGTATCAGGTTTCTCTTTATCTGATAAGAGCCTTGTCTGGCCGTAATCTTCGATTACCCAGTCTGTTTCAGACTCATCCTTCGCATCGGGTGGCTTGCGTAAAATTGTAAGTTCCAATTCGCCAGTAGTTAATTCACCGTGCCAGTTGGCTTCCGGGTAATCGGCAAAACGATATTTCTGGCTGATGCGGTACGTTCCGGGCGTGAGATAGCAGCGTGGATAGACACTTTTACCATCCCATCTGGTATCAGGTCTTGGTTTTAATTCCAGAAATACGGACCCAACTGATTGTATTTCACCAGGGTTCAATGAAAGGCTTTGTTTTTGAACCGGGAATCCCAATATTGGGGTCCATACAGACACAATCTCTCCATTTGAATCAAATATAGTTGGACCCCACCCCAGCAACCCAAAATATACGAGCTTAATTATCTTATCGCCGGTATTGCGAACATGGGCTTTGAAGCTGATAACTTCCCCCTGACGATATGGTCGAGCCTGCAAATCAAAACTCAACCCAAGTTGCAATCCCGTAAGGGTGTCAGCTGCGCCCCAATAAGCAAGTTTATCTGAAGCACTTGTAGGATTAACCACATTGAGCACAAGTGATGAACACCCCATTTCTAAACCTTCAGTTTTTGATTGTCGGCGCCACACTACTCCATTGACAGTATATTGACCGGAATCTGGCAACACCCAGGGAAGGGCACACGAAAGTCTAATACGTCCCTCAGGTTCAAGTTTGTAATAATCCGTTGGTTGCGGCTCAGGGCCAGTTTTCCCACCAGGGTATTCTGGAGATGCATCTGAACCAACCTGCACGCGGAATTTTGGCATAGTCAAGCTATTTGCAGGACTTACTCCGTGAACATTTAACCCCCAAGTGAAACCACTGGAACACTCCCAAATAATCTGTTTCGAAGAAACATTTTCTACTTCCATCGTCAAGACAGGAGCCGTACCACGAACAATCGGCTCATTTGGATGAACCCATCGGACCCGCAAACCTTCAACCACTTCACCCCAAGCTTCTTCGCCCTCAACCTGCGCATCGGTTTTATGGCCCGGTTGGCCCATCTTATAGAGCTTCTCCAGGGCATCAGGTGTTCCTGTCCTATAGCTGACAAGATTCAATTTATCACTTTGTTTAAGCATGTTAATTACTGCGTCCCTGCCGGATTCGGTATCTACACAGATATGTCCTATCAACTGTTTGCCTTTAACCTCGGTATGGAAATGGTGTGTTCTGACCCTGTCAGGATGGTTCTCGTTGAAAGCCTCAAGGAGTTTACGGGCAGAAACAGGTCTGAAAGAAGCGATGGGCTTGAAAGTAAAAATATAAACTTCTGTTTCTGGCTTTGCTTTTCCAACTTTAACACGCACATCGGTTTTGAAATTCGGCTTAAGTGAGATGTTTTTGAATTCCACTAACTGGTATGGTCGAGCCTGGAGCAGAATATATTTGATTTGTTCCGGTGTTACATCAAAAAATCCTCTGCAAAGACGCATGTCATCTCCGCTGTTGGAGCTTCTTGAAGGTTCGTGAAGTTTATCACCCCTATCGACAACCATAATGCGACAGTCATAAGCATCGCCAAGTAGATGAGTTGCACTCAGTTTCAATATGTCTTTTTCTTTGATTGCCTCATGAAAGATAACAGAACTATCTGTCAGAGAATCGTTAGTGCCAATAATTGTCGTTCCATCACCTCCAGAGGCTACTTTTTTCCATTCACCGACAGCAACCCCAGCATTAAAGTCCAGAGTTTCGATATCACAAGGTAACTTAAAGACAATATTGCGTTGAGGCTTTAATTTTTCTCGTTTTTCGGTCATATAAAACGGATGAGAAGAACTTCGCGAGGCCTTAACTATTTTCCACCTGAAAGACATGTGCTCAACACCGGGGCCGGAAAAACGCAAAGCCAGCTCTCGAGCCTGCTCGGTTTCATCAGGCTCGACCGTCATACGTGAATACTCAGATGGAACTTGGTCTGAACTCAACATGCCACCATCCGGCCGCCACCATTGTTTGCCTTCGCTGGGATGCTCGCAAACTCCAATCAATTCAACAGTAACGCCATTGGGGAGTGTCTTTTTGAATTCTGATGAGTCTGAGACTTTTTCTGATTCGAGCGTGAAGTCGAAAATCTCCTGGTCTTTTTTATTGAAAGTAAAATGGCCGCTGTACAGGCTTCGGCGCAGAGCTTTAAATCCGGGAGCTTGTACTTTTATGGTATGATGTTCGGGCCAGGTAAGGAAGCTATATTGGCCGGCCTCGTTCGTAATTGCACCCCATTGGCAGCGCACGTCGGGGCGGATTTGTTCCCAGACCGGCTCGGGGCCGTAGCCATCATCAAAGACTCTTGCGCCTGCTATCGGCTCACCTGTCAGGGCATCTTTGACTACTCCCTTTATAACCAGCTTAGGCGGGCCCGACATAGAATTTGCCATTGGCAGCAGGATTGCTCCGATGATGATAACTACCAGCAAGCCGATGATTCCGAGCTTTGCTTTTTTAGGCATTGGACGATTGAGGATATGTTTGATTCGGGTGGACAGCGCGCTTTTGGATTCCACAACGCCTATCAATCGCAGAGACAAAACCGGGCGATGAAAGGCCAGCTTAGCTACGCTTACCAGAGTCTGCGGATATTGCGGGGCCTTTTCGCCCATCGCCACCAGCACCATTTCATCGACCGCCTGCTCACGAATTCTGCGAATTATGCAATTTGCGAGCCAGAGCAGGGGATTATAGAAATAGATAATCTGCAAAATGGTCTGGGCCAGATTCACAAATAAATCGCCGCGTCTGATATGAGCAAGCTCGTGGAGCAAGACCGCCTTTAGCTGGCCGGCAGTCAGACTCGATGCCAGATTTTGCGGAACCAAAATCGCAGGGCTGAATAATCCGCATACCGCGGGGCTGGTCGCGTTGGCGGATATTTTAAAGCTGAGTTTTCTTTTCACCGACATAGAGACGCGGCAGGACTCAAGCGTATCGGCCATAAAACCGTTTGCCTCTTTGGCCTGTGCGACAAGGCCGCGAACGAAAATCGCACGCTGCAGCAGCAATAATAACATCGCCATCACGACAGTCAGCCAGGTTAAAAATACAGCACCCTGCCAGGACAATGGTGTAACCAAGATAACCGGCGGAGCAGCCAGCTTTGTCACCGCCGGATCAGTTACCGGTATAATCGGCGGCGCAGCCGGTGTGAATCTGTCGGCTTCTATATTTGAAAGGTCGATAAATGGCGGAACACTAACCGGCGACGGCTCCACAACATTTGCCTGCGGCACCGGGGGCGTTTCAGCTCTGTCCACATAGGTCAGCCGGTCGCCAAAAAAGTATCCCAGGCTCAAAGGCGATGACAGCGAGGTCGGCAGGACAAGCTTTAGAAGAACCAACAGCCATATCCAGTATCGAAAGACGGCACGGACTTTTTTGCGCAGCGCAAAATCGGCCAGCAGCAAAATGAAAATCAGAACGACGGATTGAACGAACATCGGCAGGGCGAATTCCACAAACCTCAAACCCGCCAAATTGATCTGCTCCAATATCGCATTCATGATATGTTCTCCATCTAATAAGACGGACGTATCGAATTTTTGTTACAACGAAACTATTTTTTTTTGGCCGAGCGGCCTTTGACGCGTTTTTTCTTAATCAGCGCTTCGAGCTCATTAAGCTGTTTTTGCGAGAGAGCATTGTTATCGAGCAGGAACTGCATCATCGGCGTAAGGGCCCCATTGAAGGCCCTTTTTACCGTGCGCATCACCTCGCTTTTTTGCGCCTGTATTCTTGTGATAACCGAGCGGTACAGGATGAGATTGCGGAATTTCTCTGTTTTCAGCAGGCCTTTGGTTACCATTCGGTCCATCAGGGTCTTGACGGTGCTGTAGGTCCAGTTCTTTTGGGCTTCGAGCTTCTCCTGAACGGTCGGTGCGGCACACGGCTCGTTTTCCCAGACGGCCTGGATAATCGCCCACTCGGCGCCGGTAAGCTCATATTTTTTCTTCGCCATAGAAATCTCCTTATCTTTAACTTTGCCGAGACTACTCTACAATTGTAAAGATTGCAAGAAAAAAATAATATATTTCCAAAAATTTTTATCAGTCCCGTCACAAATGCCGCTACAAGCACTTTTCGAACAGGAAGATAACGCTGCTTTTCAATACGAGCGCAAAAAAGCGGAGTGAAAAATCCCGTCTTTGGTGTCAACCAGATTCTTCACTCCGTTCAAAAATATAAATCGAGATTAATCAAGTCGGCCGGCTGTCCATCTTATAGCGCGGGCGACTAATTTGCGATAGTTCGGGTTTTCGTAGGCGTAGTGGTCGTGGCCGAGCATGATGCCGCAAACCTTGGCCTTGCCGACATTTCTGACCCAGCCGATAGTCTTGTCACAATCCGGATGCTCAGTCGTAAAGAGCACGTGATTGTTCTTTTCAAAGCCGCAGTACTTGTATCCTTCATCGTGTATCTTAAAGTCGCTCATACCCCGCGTAATCGGATGTGAGGTATCCTCGATATGAACATTCAGATCCAAATCGTGTTTATATGTACTGGCACGGTTTCCATCTGTCTCTTTCAGGAAGTATTTGCCTCCGGTGATTTTGCGATATTGCGGCCACTGTGGGTAAGCACCCATCATATGGTGCAGAGCCACCAGGCCGACGCCCTGTCTTCTGAGCAGCCTTGCGAAGTTTCTTCGCCGTTTCTGAGATATTTCCTTTGACATATTATAAAGGACTATCACATCGTAATCCCAGTCGCTTACATCTTCAAATATCTCGCTGTGGTCTTTTAGCTGGAACTCGGTGTACTCGATATCGTCATAGCCTTCAAAAAGCTTAAAGAACTGTTCTCGCTCGAAGTCGTGTCCGCCTGTCAGCACCACCACCTTAATCTTTTCCTTTTCCGGCAGGGGTTTGACCTTTACACTCCTATAGAATATGACGCTCTTGGGGTCGTGCCCCTGCAGGGCGAAGGTTCCACTGGAGATTTTACGGCCTGGCATTCCTCTCGGCGGTTTCCCGTCTTCCGGCTCGGTCCAGTCAACTGTAG
>JABMRO010000015.1 GCA_013202635.1 Planctomycetota bacterium | reverse complement strand
CTATAACTTGAGCCTCTCGCACCGTAATGGCAATGGGTTTCTCGCAGTACACGTCCTTCCCAGAGCGTAACGCCATGATGGCCATAGGGGCAGCCCAGTGATAGGGCAGCGCAAGCAATACAGCATCGATGTCTACACGGGCGAGAACTTTTCGAAAGTCGTTGTACGCTTTCACACCATCGTAGCCGGGCCGGTTGAACCGCTGGGCGTATATCTCGTTGCACCGTTGCCAGGCATGTGTGCGACGTTCACGGCGCACATCACAGATAGCCACGACCTGTACATCGTCCCGGGCGATATACCCACCGGGAACATACGTCCATGAGCCTCCGAGAAGATGTCCGGTGCCTTGCCCTCCCAGGCCGATGAATCCCATGTTCACACGTTCGCTCGGAGCCGTCCGGCTTTTCCCTCCGAGAGCCGCGACGGGAATCAGCGTCGGCAACACCGCGGCCGAAGCCAGCGCACCGGCGCCGTGTCGCAAGAGTGTTCGTCTGTGCAAATCTACCTGTGGCTTCATAGTCGTCAAACCTCCTATTGGGTTATGGAAGGTGTCCTGAGAACACCTGTCGGCAAACCCTGTTTCAACTCATACTAACCTTTCACAAAATTGTTTTAATCATAGGGCCGTTGCTCTGAGATCAATTATAAGGGACAGAAGTGTCCGACTGAAAAAATTTAAACTCGTTTAATTTCAACCATTTATGTAATCGCCCTGAATAGCAATTATGGATTAATTCTATAGGAATCTTCGGGAAGAAGCAATCATAAAAATCCTTGTCAAGCTCATCTTTGAGTTTTTAAGGCTTACATTCAGGAGCAAACAAAAATATAGTTATTGAAAAACCTTGCTTTCCGCTGGCGATTGACTGTTCAGAAACGCAGCATAAGAAGGCCGATGATAAAAAACACTCTAAAGGGCAAACAACTCATGTTGGGGAACGACCACTCAGCGGAGCACTTGAAGGAAGACGCATTAAACTCATTGACACTCACCCGCACACATTGGGAGTCGTGGAATAATCTAATCTAACTCTACGAAGCCTGGGGCAAACCAGAAAAGGCCGAGGAATGCCGAGCAAAACTACCGCAAACGGAAGCTGCAGAACAATGACAGGATAGCCTAAAAATGGCTCTATTTTCAAGAGTTGTAAAATGCCGGAATTCTTCAAAAAGTCACCTCTTTCATGAGCTGGAAAATGCCCTAATTTCCAGGTGACATCATGTCTCCATTTTGACTCCACAGGTGTCAAATTTGATGATTGATGGAAGCACCAAACCTCAAATTTTTGTTGAAAAAATGAATATTTTTTGAAAATTTCGAGTGAAAATCGGATTAAGTAGACGGAGGTATTTCACGACGATCATATAGAATAGATACCCGACTGTAAGATATGTTTCTTACGCAAGATGGCTCAATGAAAACTGAGACATTCTGACCTACTTGGGATCTGCCTCCACTTTAATTGGTAGATTTGCCGTCGCCACCTTTCCTGAAGGATCGAATACATATATAAAAATTCGATAGTTGCCCTCCTCTTGAGGTAAGTTAATAATTGCAGTTGCATTCACGGCCAATTCTATTGCTCCTTCTATCGGTGGGATTCTGTCTTCTCTGTCACCGCCCGTGCCGGGGTGGTCAGATACATCTTTTCTCAGATCCCATTTTATTGTCATTCTGTCCCCATCCGGATCTGACGCATGGATTTTGCAGGTTATCTTTTCCAGAGTCTTGTAGATATGCTGCTCGTTTTTGTGTGATATCACTTCGATACCTTTTGCTTCAACCGTAGGTGCTCTATTGTCAGGCCAACTACCCGTCCAAGCCCGTGTCATGGCATCAATCATCTCCGTAGGGCTTCCGTCAGGCAGGAACAGACAGAACCACGTGTGTGTCTTTTCCTGCTTATTTCCCCACAAGAACACAAACGATCCGAGACAATTGGATTTGTTGGCTATTCCTGCCAAATATGATTGATAGTAGAACAGTGCCTTCTGTGTGCTGGTATCTTCAATGGGAAGCCCCCACGGTGTTCGAGCCACCTCCCACCATCCGCGAGGCCCAAACTCAGGAATTATATATGGTTTTTTCCATCCCTGTTTCTTGATCTCATTAGGCACGTTTGGAAGGCCGCCGTAGCTGTTGATTCCAATGGCATCCAATCCAGGACAGTACTTTTCAATGTCCTTGAGCTTCATACCACTCTCACTGGACTCATTACCCAGCCCGGCAATTACGGTTATCACCGGATGGTTCTTGTCTATCTGTTTGATCATCTCTGCGATCCGGTTGATTTCCTTCCATACGAGGATACGGTATTCCTTGCTGGCATGATGTTCTACCTCGTTGCCAATCCCCCATATCAGAAGTGCCGGATGGTTCTTCAACGCCATCACTTCTTTGCGAATCTTCTCTCGCTGTCTGTAAAGCATTTCTGTGTCTTTATAATCAGCACCATGTCTGGGCAATGCTAAACTGAGTCCCATACAAACCATCAGTCTCTTCTCATGTGCTTTGTCTAAATCCGCTTTCGAGCTTCTCCATGTACGTACAGAATTTCCTCCTGCCTTTACGAGAGCATCCAGATTCCGCACTCCGCCTGCACCGTTGATAAAAAACGGCTTACCATTGACTCGAAGTTCAAATCGTTCGTTGGTCTTGACGATCTTGACAACTGAGGGACCTTCTGTGCTTGTGTATTCTGCCGCTGAAAGCGTTGATACACAGATGGTTGTGACAGTCAGAATGGAAAGGATTCTATTTTTTATTTATCACTCCTTATTGTTTCAAGAGGTACTTCTCAAGCAGCTCTTTACCGTGTTTAATCTCTTGTCGACCGCTTGACTCAATACCATACCAACCTCTGTAGCCGGAATCCCGACAGAGCTTTATCATCCTTGCTGTCTGTTTCTCCTGAGGCTGGTTTCTGTATGACACCCCGCCAGCGTACGGAAGCATCTTTTTCAGATATTCGTAGTTGTCGAATTCTCTGCTGGGACTTCTCCAGTCCGGGTATGAGCCGAAATACGGATTATTAACCTTATTGAATAGTGAGACCATCCAATCGGCGTCGTTTGACAGCCCGCCATGATTCTCAATCAGCACACGTATGCCGGCAGGTGCAGCATACTCCAGCAGAAGATTATAGCAGTCGACCGCCCACTCAAGAGCCTGATTCTTAGGAGCATCCTTCGGGCCGCGGCAATTGGTCCTAATGGAATGGCAGCCAAGGTACTTCGCTATATCCACCCACTTACGGTGGTTTATAGCCGTCTGGATCCTTTCGGCCTTGCTCGGAGCACATGTCTCTCCTTCATCATCCACCATTATGAGGACCATAGTGACATCGTGCTTCTCGGCATTACGCCGCAGGTTCTGCAGGTAGGAGTGGGTCGGCAACTCAAACAGAGTGCTGACGAATTCAATTCCATTGATGTCAAAGTCCTCCCTGGCAATTCTTGGGAAATCCAGGGTCTTCCACTTGCCCTCTCGTATTTCACGAACCAAGGCCCATTGAGCAATTGAAATATCATCTTTCACAGTTTCGGATGTAGTATTAACTTCTGTACCTTTAGCCAGTACTAAGCTTCCAAGACCGGCTCCAGCTGCAATTGAACCGCTTAAGAATTCTCTTCGATTGATCCATTTCATGGTTATCCTTTCGTTATTTCCAGAACTAATTTCTTATTGGCCCCAAAGGCCAAATACTTTCGGTTTGCCTGACATTCACCAGCGAAAGCTTCCTTTCAGATTAGCACTTGTTGCCACTGTAAATCCACCTTTCATTGAAATCACATATTTTCAAATATTATGCTCACTTGAGCTACCCACAAACACAATTTAGATTTTATACTCATAAGCACTCAGCTATACTGCTGAACTTGATCTCCAATAGAATATCAGATCCGCTTATAAATTCAAGCTTTCCCACTGTTCCTCGAAAGTATGTAATCATACATAAAGGAACGAAATCAGTTTGAAAAAGCAAGTATCTGTACTTTATCATTGGATTTGCTATTATAATGACAAAGGCTTGGCCATCGGAAGAACTGGATAATGCAGGACCATATAACTATGAGGCGTAATATGCACCG